>QWOO01000027.1 GCA_003669615.1 Planctomycetota bacterium | reverse complement strand
GTGGAGTACCATCGCTGGAAAGGTACCCTGGATGAAACGCCAATCGTTTTTGAATCGGAAGCCAGTAAGATAAAGCCAACGCCTCTTCGTTTCCCCGGAAAAGTGATGGCTGATGCAGCTGGAAAACGATTGTTCATTACCGACAGCAATCACAATCGGATTGTTGTCACGTCACTCGAAGGCGAACTTCAACAAGTGATCGGCAGTGGACGCAACGGTCGTGCCGATGGCAGTTTTGAAGACGCCGAGTTTAACCGTCCACAGGGAACCGCGCTGGTTGGAAGCAAGCTGTATGTCTCTGACACAGAGAACCACTTGCTGCGTGTCGCCGATCTCGAAACCAGGATGGTTTCGACACTGGCCGGCACGGGAGAACAAGGTCCACCGGGCGGTAAAGCCACCGGCCCGTTGTTGGAAACACCGCTGAACAGTCCGTGGTCAATTGCACCGGTCGGCGAAACTCTTTACATCGCTATGGCAGGGCCACATCAGATTTGGTCGCACAAAATTGGCTCCAGTGCGATCGGCGTTTTCGCAGGTTCCGGTCGCGAAGATGTGATGAACGGTTCGCTGACAGCTTCCGCCTTCGCGCAGCCATCGGAAATTGTGGCCGACAGTGCAGGGCGTTCGCTTTACCTTGTGGACAGCGAAGGATCAGCCATCCGAGAGATTGTTCCCGCTCGAAACAAAGTGACAACGATCGCCGGCACTTCAGAACTTCCTCGAGGCCAATCATTGTTTGCCTTTGGAGATGTCGACGGAGTTGCCGAAAAGGCTCGCTTCCAGCATCCACTGGGCATCGCCATCGCCGGCGAGAATCTGTTAGTTGCGGATTCGTACAACCACAAACTGCGGGCCGTTGACCCCAAGTCCGGTAAAACGACAACATGGGCAGGCACCGGCGACCCGGGTGATTCGCTTGAACCTCTGTCGTTCAATGAACCGGGGGGATTGTCGGTTGCCGAAGGCCGTTTGTTCGTCGCTGATACAAACAACCATCGCGTTCTTTCAATCGATCTCGCCAGCCAAAAAGCGACCGTGCTTCCGATTGCCGGACTGACTCCACCGAATCCCGCAAAGCGATCCGCTGATGTTCCGCAAAGTGCAGATGCGATCACTGTGGATGCGCAGAAGATTGCCGTGACGGATAAGTTAAAGTTCGCAGTGACGTTAACGATTCCTCAGGGCTACAAGCTCAACGATCTGGCACCAGTCACGTGGGAAGTGTTTGCTGAAGGTGAACAATCTTTGGTTGCCACAGATGTGCTGGGAGCTCGCGACGAAGCGACAACGAACGATCAGAACGTGGCACAGTTTGAATTGCCTCTGAGCGGCCAGCCGGGCGAAGCCACCTTCATTGTCCGTATGAGTTATGGATATTGCGGCACTGAAGAAAGAGCACTCTGCCGATTAGCCTCCGCTGCATGGAAAATCCCCGTGGTGCTGAATACGGACGGCGGTGTCGGTGAGATCGCTCTGACCTTCCCACAACCGTGATCCGCCGGACCATTTGCATTTGCGTTTATTCTCACGGGATCCGTTGTTCGCACATTGCACATTGAACAACGGGTCCACGTTGCCGCCGGCCATGGGCCAGGCAACGCCTGCTGACTGTTAATCGCGCCTCACACGTTCGTAGCTGGGCTCGTGAGAGTTCAGAAACACCTCCGAATTCTCACGAAACCGGCCACGCGAGAACTTTTTTTTCAGGCATTCATACTACTGAATTCGATGCTGTTCGATCAGGTCCCAGTCTGGAGTCACGCCCAGTCCGGGTTGCGTCGAAAGTGATGTGAATGGTCCCTCAATTTTCAGCGGATTCTTCACAATCGAAAATTCGTGATAGCTCGGACCAAGGCAATCGCCCGGAATGGATTCGATCTGCACGTTCGGTGTGGACACAATAAACTGCATCATCGCGGCGGCCCCAATATCCCATTCCAGGTTGGAACCGATCGTACATGGAATTCCCGCTTCTCCGGCAATCGCCGCCATCCGGCAGGCCTGTGCAATTCCGCCCTGTTTTCCAGGATAAAGCGTGACCGCATCGCAGCAGTCGTGAGCGATCAGTTCGCGCAGATGAATTTCGTCGAAGCAACTTTCATCGGCCAGCACTTTAATGCCCAGATCCTGACGCAGTTTTTTCAAATGGGTATAGTCGCCGCGTGGCAGAGGCTGCTCAACAAGTTCAACATTGCAGTCCTGAATTCGCTCGAGACAATAACGAGCCTGTTCGTCATTCCAGCCACCATTCGCATCGATTGTCAGATGAATGTCGGGGCCGATCGCTTCCCGCACCGCATGTACTCTTTCGATGTCGAGCTGAGGCCCTGTGCCAACTTTTACTTTGATGGTCGTGAATCCCGAAGCCACTCGTTGAGCCGCCCGTTCTGCAGCAACTGCCGGAGCATAAGCACCCAGCGAAAATCGATTGCGAATGGTCAGCGGCCGCACAGCTCCGCCGAGCAGTTCAAAGACAGGCAGCCCCGCGTTTTGTCCCAGAACATCCCAACAGGCCATTTCAATCGCCGACTTTGCAAACCAGTTGTCGATGGCCGCAAGATCCATCCGTTCGCGAATGGAGGCCAGATCTGCCAGGTCGCATCCTTTCAGCAGCGGCGCGAAAAGATTTTGGATGACAGCCTGAGCACCCCACACGGTTTCACCGCTCCAGCGAGGTGTGGCGGTGGCCTCGCCGACACCCACAAGTCCCGTGTCTGTCGTCAGCCGTACAAGGACAAATCTGGAAACTTCATGCCGCCCCAGCGCGGAGATCATCCGTCGCTCCGGAGTCAGCGGGATACAGACCGGGATCGCTTCGATGGACTCAATCTTCATGACTGCGACTTTCTTTTCGGCAGAACCTGGCGACTGGCGATACCTTGCTGTGGTGGAAGCAAAAGTTCGAAACCAGTCCGTCAAGACTGTGCCGTCGTGTGAACGTCCGGAAGATTAGAGCACGATCAAACTTTGCACAAACAAGTTTAATCGATCAAGATCACACAATGCGCAGTCGGGAATCCTCCTGAGGATTTCACATGTCTCGTTTGGCTCGACGAACAAGTTCCCACGATGCCGCAGCAGGATCACTAAAAAGCAGTCTCGCCTGGATGAGGCCGCAACATCTTGTGCAGCGATGACAGCCTTGCTCAATCGTTCGAGATACCTGCCGGGTTGCCGGAGACTCGTTGCCCACAACAACTACCGGCCGTCTTTCAACTGTCGATACTTCTCGCTGTACTTTTCAAACAGCTGAGTATGACGACTGGTGAGGTCCACTTTGCGTCCCTGAATCCACGCCGCGGTGACCTGCGTTTCTGTTTCCAGAGGATCGCCGTCACTCACGAACAGAGTTGCGTCTTTGCCTTTTTCCAGTGTGCCAACGCGATCCGCGATCCCCAGAATTTCCGCCGGCCAGATGGTGACAGATCGCATGGCGTCCTCATAAGGAAGTCCGTACGCGGCGGCCGTGGCGGCCTGATAGGGCAGATTGCGAGTGTTCCATGTTTCCGAGCGACCAGATCCGGAGATGCAAAACTTCACACCCGCCTGCCGCAGTCGCTCGGGCAATGTGAATGCAGCATCGTAATCCTCATGTTCGCGGCGAGGATCCTTGTGAATCGCATCGATAATGACTGGCACGCTGTAACGTCGCAGAAGCTCGGCACACGCTTCCGCATCGTAGCCTCCAAAAATGATCACCCTCACATTTTGTTCGACGCCAAAGGCCACGGCCGACTGAATCTGATCGGCTCGATCAGCGGCAACCAACAATGGAATTTTGCCCTCAACCACAGGCAGCATCGCTTCCAGACGACTGTCGAAAAACTGAGCTGCCGGATTCGCCGGTCGTGCTTTGCTGTATGCTCGCGCGTGATCAAACAGGTCACGAAGATCTTTCATCGCCTGATTCTTCTTTTCCGTCTTTCCCTCCTCCGCCTTTGCATCTTTAGGCCTGGGTTGCGGAACCATTTGAGGCCAGTGGATGACCAGTGCGATGTCTGGCTTCACTGTCATATCTTCGCAGGTCCAGCCATCAAGCTGCATGACTGACGCTTTGCCGCTGACAAGTCCTCCCGCGGGAGCACTCACAGCAATCAGCACACCGTTGGCTCTAGTAACAGGGATCAGTTCGCTGTCAGGGTTTACCGCCACGTGAGCGCTGACGTTAGGATTAATCGAACCCGTCTCCGCGAAATCGATGGTGGCACGAACGGCCGCGATCTCTGTGAGTCCGATCTGGGAATGAGCTTCAATCATGCTCGGATAAACATGCTGCCCTTTCAGATCGATGATCTCAGCCTTTGCCGGCATCGCCAGTCCCTGCCCGACGTCGGTGATTTTCCCTTCATCGAAAATGATCGTGCATTTTTCGACAGGCGGCCCGGTAAGCGTATGCACTACGGCATTGACCAGCGCAATCGGCTTCTTCTGCGGCGCGCCCGGAATCTGATCCGATGCCACAACAGTCGAACACGCAACCAGCAGGCTAAGCAGGAGTATCAATCTCATAGCATTCAACCCTTCCCTCGTTCCAGGGCTCTCTCGTTCCAGGGCTCCAGCCCTGGAACGCGATGCCAGGAGGCTCCAGCCTCCCACAGTATGTCGTTAAAAAAACAGTTCTCGCGAGGCAGGAGCCTCCGGACAGTGCGTTCCAGGGCGGGAGCCCTGGAACGAGGAGAGCACTACTCCTGCGCCTTGACGGCGCGCTGATGACTGAAGTGATGACAGAATTCGTCCTGACGAGGCCATAGTGCTGCGGGATCAAAATCGCGTTCACCCGGTTCCCGCATCTCTTCGCCTGACTCCAGAATCTTCTGAATCAGCGTATTCCGTTTTTCCAGAGAGTCCTTCTGCAGGCGATCATCATCGTCGCGTGCAAAGTAGCGACTTCCGTCAATCCATGTTTGTTCGCAGCGACTAAAATTGGATAGCGGGTCGCCATTCCAGATGACGAAGTCCGCATGCTTGTTCGCTTCCAGTGATCCCACAAGATGGTCAATCCGCAGCTGCTTCGCCGGATTGAGAGTGACAAACTTCAGAGCTTCCTCGCGAGGCACACCACCGTATTTGATCGCCTTGGCCGCCTCCTGATTCAGATGACGAGCCAGTTCACCGTCGTCCGAATTAAAGGACACGACAACTCCCTGCTTGTGCATCATCGCACCCGCATGAGGAATTGCGTCCAGCACTTCAAACTTGTAAGCCCACCAATCAGAGAACGCCGAGGCCATCGCACCGGCTTTTGCCATCTCGTCAGCAACTTTATAGCCTTCCAGAATGTGCTGGAACGTGCCGATCGTGATTTGATACTCCTTCAAAATGCGAAGCAGTGCGAGGATTTCATCCTGTCGATAACTGTGACAGTGAATCCAGCGATCGCCATCCAGAACTTCGCGAAGCGCATCCAGTTCCAGATCGCGGCGAGGTGGCAGGCCTCGCTGTTGGACCTTCCATGCGTCCATTTTTTTAGCATAGTCACGAGCCGCCTCGAAGGAATCGCGATAAAGCTGTTCGACACCCATTCGCGTCTGTGGATAACGTCCGTTTGCATCCGTCCAGTTGCTCTGCTTGACGTTCTCTCCCAGAGCAAACTTCACTCCCTGCGGCGCTTCGGCAAACTTCATC
>QWOO01000192.1 GCA_003669615.1 Planctomycetota bacterium | reverse complement strand
TGGTCGGCCGGAACTTCAACAACGGTTCCATACGAGACGCCACATCCTCACATCGCCACGCTTCGTTCGCATCGAGTCGCAGGTCAACCTTCCGGCCGACGATTCGCCGGACTCGTCGCAGGCATGCGACATCATCAATGCCTTCGGTTCCCACTTTGACTTTCACCGTCCGAAATCCAAACAATCGCATCTTCAGGGCAGACACGATCTGCTGCCGAGGCGACTGGGACGTTACAGCGCCGCTGTAGAAGACTTCGTCGGAGGATTGGACGATTTCTTTCGCTTCTGAAAGTCGCTGAATCAGGTTCCCGAGCGAACATTGTTCCTGACGACAGGCTGCATCAAGAACGGAAAGCTCGAGGGCGCAGCGGACCGTGTTTCCAAAGCATTCTCGAACAAGAACTCCGTCGTCCGGTGTCACATTGGCGAGCGAGAAGGAGTCCATTTGCCGAGCGGCATCATCGGCGTTCGTAAAACGAGCATCACGCAGTTGGGAAAAGTCAGTGGCTTCGAGATGTCGCCATACGGACTGAATGGATTCGCCCGTGACATACGTTCGAGGCAATCCTTCACCCCAGCCAACGCAGCCGTCATTCATCACGCAGCGAACGATGAGTGTTTCGTTACCAAGCCGCTCATGAGACGCGTGTCGGACGGGCTTTCGGAGCGCAATCGGAACATGAAAAGCGGTCAGGCGGTGAATTTGCATGGCGGTAAAGTACGAGCAGGGCCGCGAACGAAAAAGCGATCAGTTCTTCAGCGGTGCGCGACTATTCGTGAGTGTGTCGCTGACGAAGTCTGGCACTGACGCGATTCAGGATCGTCAGTTCGGGAACAGTGAGCGACTCGCGTCCGTCGGTGTGGACCTTTTCGAGGATTCGGTCCAGCTGCTGTTCGTCGAGTTCTCGTTCTTCTGTTTCACGCATCAGCCGTTCGTCTTCGCGTCGCGCCTTCCAGCGATCCAGAATTCCATACGCAGCCTCTTCCACTTCGTCGTCAGCGCTTTGTTCTTCAGCACGATTCAGGCTGGTATATCCTTCGGAAAAATCATAGCCCATGAAGGTATCCGCGGTCGTCGCGGGGGTGCTCCATTCGAGCATTTCATGCAGATGCAGCACGAGCAGAAAAGAGGACAACGCCACCAGGCTGCTGACGTCGAATACAAAGCCGGTCAGGATGCCGAAAAGCGAAACGACAAGACCGACGCGAAGCATCAGATCGCGTGTTTCCATCTCCACAAAACGCAGACCGAGGAACGATCGAAACGCTTCGCCGGCATCCAGTGGACGAACGGGAATAAGATTGAACAGACACAGACAATAGTTTGTCAGAAACGCCATTCGCAGACAGTTGTTACTAAGATCCTTTACGGCAGCCACGTCGAACATGGCAAAAGGATTCCACATATCCTTCAACAGGTCCAGCTGATGCAGCTGCCAGCCGCAAATCGCAGCCACGATAAGATTCAGAAGTGGTCCGGCAAAGGAGATTGCCATCGATTCACGAAAAGTGAGCCGTGATCGACCGGATTGCATTCCGCCGAGTGGCCACAGCACAACGGTTGACGGAAGACAGTGATGACGGCGAGAGACGAGCAGATGCGCCATCTCGTGCCCGAGCAGACTTAACAGAAGAATTGTGCTGGCAATCGCACCATAAACCATGTCGCCCATTCGCCACATCAGAGCGACGGCAACCACCGGCATGAGAAAGCTCAAACGCAGCGGAACTCCCAGTAGTCGTCCCACTGGAAACGAGAATGTCAGCAAACTATGAGTCTGGTACATGATGCGAATTATAAACAACGGCATGGCGAGTAAAAACGGCGGAGGCATAAATTTCTTCGGTCTGCCACCAACTTCTGAAGTGCAGAGGTCAATCACGATTCGTCAGCAGGGGCAGGTTCCATAGCACCACTCGCCCATCTTCGCTTCCCGAACAAATCTCCCCGGCCACCGACACTGAAAGCGTGGTGACAGAGCCCTGATGTGCGGTTGTTTGCTCGTCCTCCAGAAAACGATAGGCCTCGTACGCCACTGGAATTGCAGCCGGCAAAGCGTCCTTCCAGTTCCAGAGTATCAAAGCGCCATCATGTCCACCGGATAGTACGTAAGGCGTGTTTGCGATAAACCTCAGATCTGAAATTCCTCCGGCATCGTGCCCCGAGAATCGGCAAATGATCGGCGAATGGAGACCATCCGGAGCAGTGTTGTCTGCGGCCTGCGGAACACTCACAATCCAGCCGGTACTTTCTGCCGTGCGAGCGACGCGACCGCCAACAGCCACCTGCTGTCCGTCGGATGTGAAATCAACTGTCGCGAGTTCCACGGGCTGATCACCCGCAGGACGCAACTTCATCAACGTCGTTCCTTCGCGATCCATCACAATCAATTCACCATCATAAGTGACGCAGGCAATGCGGCGGCCGTCGGTAGAAAACTGCATATCCGTCACTGACGTTTTCAAAGAGGCCAGTGTGCCAACTTTGATGACTCGCCGTTGCATTGCATTCCATCGCCAGGTGCTCAGTTCACCCTTTTCGTCAGCCGTCAGGATCAGTGAAGCATCGTCCGGGAAAACTGAAACCGCAGCAATTCGTCCCAGTTGAGTTCTCTGCAGATGAAACAGCGGTCGTCCGAAAGATTCACTTTCTGCATCCCCAATGAACAATTGCAGAGTCTCGCCGGCCGACATGACCAGAGTCTGTTCATCCGTCTGCAGGAAGCCCACAGAAGTTACCGGATACGGCCCGCGAAACGCGGCCAGCTGGTCGCCGCTGATGAGATTCCAGAGTGCTGCCGATGTTCCGTCGAAGGCAATGATCTGCTGTTGATCGGGAGTTGCCGAAGAAACAAACTGCGCATCCGTGACTCCACCACCACCCGCCGCGAAGACTCGTTCAACACGCCAGGTTTCGGTTTCAAACACCTGCACCGCGTCATCCACACAGACCAGGGCTTGCTTCCCATCTGGCGACCACTGCACGGAAGAAATTACCGAGGGACGTTTTCCGGAGACCGTTGCCGGCACAATGGGGCGCGGTGCATCGGGCGCATCGAGTTTCCATTCCTCCATGTGATAGGTTGTGGTCTTCTTTGAACGATCCGTTTTGACGGAAACCACGAGCAGCCGATTGTCATCGGATGCCAGTGAGATTTGTTCAATGGGCGTTCGATCGCGAACAAACTTTTGATGCGAAACCAGGCGGTACGGGCGCTTGGATTTGCTCGCATCGGCATTTGAGTCCGATGCAGAAGCGGGTTCAAGAGCCCATCGAGCCAGTTTGCCGTCGAGCCCGGCGGAAAGAAGTGTGCCGTCATTCAGCCATTTGAGAGCCGTCACAATTGTGTCTTTGCCGTGACCTCGTACCGAACCGAGGCACTGCGTGGAACTCGCATCCCACACCGCAATGATTCCGTCGCGACCACCGGTGGCTATGCGCTGGCTGTCGGTGGAAACGGAGATCGCCGTCACTTCTGCACGATGCACGCCGCCGAGCTTTGCGATCGGCGCTGGCAATGGAGCGTGCAAAAGATCGTCGAGTTTCCAGACGTGGCATTCTCCGGCATCCTGCAAGTCGTCACCGCGGACTGCCGATGTAATCAATAACCTGCCGTCAGGCGAACTTCCGAACGTATTGACCAGACCCAGTCCGGCCACAACCTGCTGTTGCGTCCCCGCACGGCCGGAATCAGGATCCATGTTCCACAACCTGAGACTGCCATCGAAACCGGCCGTCGCCAGAATGTTACGGGACTCGCCGACCAGACTCATCCGGGAAATGTTGGACTCATGTCCTTCGTGAAACCGTTCCGCAGCCATCATCTTCACGGGGCCAGTCGCCGCCAGACCTGTCACCGGTGCTCGAGAAGCAACATCCCAAACAACAACGGAACCATCGGCAGCCCCGGAAACAAGCTGCCGACCGTCGCGATCAAATTCCACCGCTCGAATCGAACCTCGATGAACGCGGTTTTCTCTGTTGAGCACAAAGGTCGTTGCCTCGTTTTCGGAACCGGTCGCCATTTCCTTGTCTGTGAGTTCGCCGGCATTGGTCGCAGAATCATGAACTGCTGCGAAGACGTAACGCGACTGACGAGCGGCATTCCTTATCGGATTACCGCGATGATTCTTCAGCGATGACAACTGGAACGCACCACGGATCTCACGACTGTCTTCATCAATCGTGTTCAAGTTCCACAAGCGGCAAAATCCGTCAGCGCTGCTGGAAGAAATTCGAGTGCCCGTTCGATCCAGAAAACGCGATTGAAACACGCGGGCTCCGTGCCCTCGAAGAAACCGGTCAAAAATCATGGGACCGTCTGTTTGCGCGCCTGCCGGGCGGTTCCACAATCCAATCCGACGATCATCGGATGCCGTCAGGAAGAGCTTTCCATCAGCCGACCACTGCAGATCGTTTACAGGTCTCGAATGCTGACTGAGCAACCACGACATATCGCCAATGGCTTCCAGATCCGCCGGCTGTTCGAAAGGAAATTTAGCCTGCGTGGAACTGGAAGTGTTCAGATCTTTCTTTAATGCCATGAGATCGCCGTTGGTGCTGTTGCTGATCACAAGCAGACTGCCATCAGGCGATACGGAGAGACCCGCAGGCGGGTAAGTATGCTGACGACTCATTCGCAACTGACCAAGCCGCACCGGCGAGGAAGTCTTCGGTGATTCGGGAATTCGGTAGGCAAGAATGTCGGCCGACTGACCGCCTCGAGCCCCCGCGTAGACAAAATCACGAGTTCCGGGAATCAGACAGACTGCACGGATGCGCGTGTTCGCCTTGAGCTCGGCGACAATCGACTTTTGAGAAAGATTCCACACGAACAGCTGTCCCGATTCATCACCACTGATCGCGAGTCCGTCCTGCACATCAATGCTGCGAATAGTCGCCGAGTGACCGTCGAGCTTTTCTGGCACGGCCTGACCTGATCTCCAGAGCAGTAGATCGCTGCCACTGGCGATCAGCAGAGTTTCTTCGTCCACAAATTTCAGATTTGAAATCGGCGTGTCCAGGCGGAATTGATGAACCGGATCATCGGGCCATAACATGGCTTCCGATGGGTTTTTGAACACGGTGATTCGTCCGGCCGCGTCGCCCATTGCCAGCAGCGTACTGTCGGGACTTAAGGCCTGAGCCTGCACTGGATCTTCCGAAGGCAGAGTACGCTTCAATAGCTGTTGCTGCTGCGCGGTCAGTTCGGCCGTGCGTCGGTCTCGCAGCGTTTCCGGAAGTTGTTTGAGAAGATCGCCCGTCAGCAGACGATCGATCTCTCGCAGGGCATCGGCGTAGTTTTCGTTCAACGCAAGGCCTCGAATCGACTGGCTCTGAATCTCCACCTGCGCCACGATCGCAGCTTCTTCCGCTTTCGCCTGTCGATTCAGAGCGTCCGCCGCATCGCGTTCCGCGACTGCCAGCTGCTCTGTCGCTTTGACAACCTGCGCATTGGCAAGGGCCACTTTGGCCGTCGCTGCTTCCGCTTCTTTCTTTGACACTTCGGCTGATGCCAGAGCTGACGCAGCTTCGGTTTGGGCCATCATAGCATCACGAGTCGCCTGCGTTGCTGCGACGCGCGCGGTCTCGGCGGCGGCCTGCGCCACGAGTGCCTCCTGCTGTGAAG
>QWOO01000099.1 GCA_003669615.1 Planctomycetota bacterium | reverse complement strand
TCGGTCCTCCGCTTACCGTGACTCGGACGAGTTCTACGCTTTCGTCAAAAGTGTCAGTGCCTCACTGTTTCGCGTTCCTGAATCGGTCGGTGTCACTCACGCATGAACAAGTCACCGTCTACGTTTGTTCTGGCTTCGGCCTTTCGCAATCTGCTGGCACCGTCGCTGGTCTTCTGTCTGGTCGTTGCCGCATGGCAGCTTGTTGTCATCGTCGGAAAGATTCATCCGATCCTGTTGCCCAGTCCGATACTCTGCCGTCTGAATCCGGAGCACTGGCCACTGGGGCTGGTGGTACAAACTCGCGAGTTCCCAACCAGCTCGGTTGCCTCGTCCGCATGGAAGATACGCGATGATCTGATGGCCGCCACGTTGCGAACGTCGCTGGCAGCCATCACAGGACTGTCACTCAGCATCATCGCCGGGACGCTGCTGGCATTTTTGTTTTCGCAGTCGGCAAAAATACGCCACGCTCTTTATCCGTATGCCGTGTTGCTGCAGACGATCCCGATCATCGCCATCGCCCCTATTGTCATTGTGTCATTTGGCCGAGGCTTTCTGAGCATCGCGCTTGTCTCTTCGCTGATCAGCCTGTTTCCGATTATCACCAACACAACAACAGGCCTGCTGCAGATTGATCCGAATCTTCTGGACCTGTTTCGACTAAACGGTGCAACTCGCTGGCAGACGCTGATCAAGCTGCGAGTTCCCTCGTCGCTGCCGTTTCTGCTCGCGGGTATCCGCATCGCATGCGGCTCGGCGATTGTGGGAGCGATTGTGGGCGAGTTCTTTGTAGGCTCCGGTCAGCCCGGACTGGGCGCGATGATTCAGCGCAAGTCAGCATCGCTGGATCTCTCCGAGTTGTATGCCACGGTTCTCACATCCACGGCACTGGGGACTATGGCTTTTGCCGGTGTTACGATGGGCGGCGAGTTCGTTCTTCGGCGATGGTTTGGCATGAGCCTCGGTGAACGCTCAAGGTAGAGTGTCCAAGGTGGAATGTCATCGGCCGATTATTTTGCGACGCCAAGTCTCGTCATGATTTCGCTTGAGATTGAAACAATGGCCAGCAGACCGTAAATCAGACCACACAGCACAAGACAGATTCGACGCCACAGCGGCGGCTGAATTTCTTTGGGAAGGAATCGCGTGTTGACTCGCAGAATTTGAAACGCACCCACCGCCAGAATAGGACTGGCCAGAAGTCCCAATACCTTGAAGAGACTTAACACACTTTCGCCCTTCGCCAAAGCGAAGACGCCCCACGCGGTAAAGATCATCAGCAGTCCCGCATAGATTCGGCTGCTGGCAAAACGCCGCATGCGTGGCCAGCCAGACCAGAGCGTGTCGAAAACGACGCGAGTCAGGCAGTCCATATTGCCCAGTTGGGTCGAGAACAGAATCCAGAAGCCATTGATCAGCGCCAGAGCCCAGAAGCCGTGCCAAAGCTGCTCGGCCATAAATCGAGCTTGAAACGCACCCGCCGCATTGTCGGCGGGGATATTGTCGGACGGCACGATGGCCAGAGCCAGGTTAACATTCAGAAACATGCCGAACACACATCCCAAAGCCCACAGGACGGACTGATCCAGCAGGGAGTATTTCCACCAAATGGCCCAGCGGCGGAGATTGTCGACGGTCGGCGGGAACACTCGGCCGACAGCCTGAACCTCTGTATGTCCTTCGGCGAGAACTCCGCCAATCGATCCCATCCACTTACCCATGCCCAGCCCTTTGTCGCGGCTCCAGTTGGAGATTGCCAGGTTTCCAAGTCCGCCGGAACCGGCTGTCGCAGCGAAGACACCGAGCAGCATCAGGTCCATATTGGCCGGCAACTGTCGGGGTGTCACAAATCCTTTGGCGGTTGCCAGCCATGTGTCCGCAGGAACGAACAAAACATTCGCGATCAGCAGGAAGGAGAAGATAAAAACCACCATCGCCCACGATAGTTTCTCCAGCAGTCGCTCAATTGATTTCCCGGACAGCAGCAAAAGCACTGCCAGAGCCAGAACGCCGTAAGAAATCCACATCAGCGTCGATCGATCGCCACCTTTAGCATCAGGAAGATCGTTCGACCATGCCGAGAACAGCACGCCCGCGCAGCCCAAAGCCAAAGCAGGCGTGGCCAGTTGCACGATGCCCGCCACAATATAAACGACTCCCCAAAATCGCGAGCCCGGCCTCAGCCGCATGATCCCCGTCAGCACCGGTTCACCCGAATACAGGGTGTAGCGAATGGCTTCCAGGTTAAAGATCATCTGCAGAAAGATGCCAACGGTGGCGACCCACAGAATACCGGTTCCATAACGCACGGTGGTCAGTGGTCCCACGATCCATTCTCCACCGCCGATAGAACCGGCCAACAGAATGGCTCCGGGACCGATGGTGCGGAAAATGTTGCGAACCGTAAACGGCAGCGGCTCCGGCAAATCGCCCGTTTGCCAGTTCGGGAGACAGCCATGGTCGCGACTCTCTGAATGATCACTGCTTTGTAATTCCGGAGGGCCGACTAACAAGTCTTCAGGTCCGAGTGTCATACGATAACGCCATGCTGGTGGGAAAATTACATCGCGGGCCGGACGTGGAAACGTCAGGAAGCAGGCGAAAGCTTATCGTTCCCAACAACGAAGACCAGCGGTGACGGCAATCACTCGTTACCATTTCTCCGCAGACCGCCACAGACAGAATCCTGTGGCCTCAATATGCAGCCCAGTTACTGCGTCCGATATCCTGAGAAAATCAGGCAGCCGGCAGGGCTCGTAAAAAGAATATTCAGACATGGCCAACATCGTTTGGGCGGGTAGCGACAACATCCGGCAGATGTAAAGAAAGAGACGTTCATGAAATTTGAAAAGAAGACGCAGCCGCTGGCCAATCGGTCGCTATTTCTGCTTCGGATTTTGAAATACTGGTCCATTTCCACAGCGATGATTATCTTCAGCCTGAGTCTGGGTGTCGTTGGCTATCGTCATTTCGGACACCTTTCCTGGATAGATTCGCTGCTGAACGCATCCATGATCCTGACGGGTATGGGGCCGGTAGATCGCATGGCCACCAACGCCGGAAAGCTGTTCGCGTCGTTTTACGCACTGTTCAGCGGCGTGGTATTTCTTGGGGCCACAGCCGTACTGTTGTCGCCCGTTTATCATCGGGTACTTCATCGATTTCATTTGCTCGATGACGGCGAAGAACAGACCTGACTTCTGCATTGCGAGCGGATTCGTAACCGCTCAAGTAAAGGTCGCTGCGATTATCGGCTGGCAATCTGTCGTTCGTTCCAGGTCGACGGACGTTGAGTGTCCACATTCTGAAGCGGAGAGGGTGTGCCGTTTCGCGAGACCAGTCGCAGCAAAATTCCCGAATCCACATCGGCGAGGATCCGATCGTTCCAGGATTCAAATCCGAAATCGGGTGAAGGATCAAAGACTTCCAGCGTCTCCCAGCGTGACGTCCCAAGACACACAACAGTATGCCCGATATCCGCAACGAATCCTGACTCCAATGAATTTGCTGCAGATACCTGAGTAAAAGTCATTGCCAAAATTCCAGGAGGATTGACTCTTTGCGTGAGCTCATCCGGACGGACTTCTTCAACCACCACGTCCCACTCTGTATTGGCGGTCTTGAGCTTCAATCCTCGAAAGACTCCCAGCCAGTGCGTGCCGCGGCGAGTCAGACAGAGGCCTGCCATTTCCTCTTCCGTAGCCGGAATTCCGTGGAGCCGAAGAAATCCGGCCGCACAGGCCGCCGAGCACGTCTGAGGAGTTGTCTGAAACTCCAGCATGCGACCGCTGACTTCTGCCGCACCACATTCCGGAGCGTGGCCCAGCAGAGGACTCACCAACGAATACGCACACAGGCAACTCAATGTCGCACTCAGAAGAAGTCGACGAATTCGAGCGACCTGCGCGGTCCGCAGGCAAACACCTACAAAGAACGCGCCAACAATCGGAGGCCAGTTGCCCAGAATGATGGCGTTGGAAAACGGAAGCAGCTGAATCAGCAGCGGCCGATCCCACAGCCACATCATGTAGGCCCCCATGACCGCGGTCATCATCACCAAAGCCAGCACGACAGTCTTCCAGCCCGCATGAGTCTGCAATCGAGCACCGGCACCGGCCGCCATCGCGCAGAGAAATCCCATGCCACAAACGCCAAGCATCAGATCGAGCATTGGTCTGTTCTCCATTCGCAACAAAAGGCGAGTGTCCTGGGCCGCCCAGGGAGAAGTTCGGGCCGACGAGCCCGGCACGACTGTTTGTGAATTCTGTATGAAGATTGTGCGCCTTCTCTAAATTTTTGGCAATATGTTTCTCCCCGCCAAAATCCCAATTTAACACTAAAGGCTTGGGAAAATTCGCGGCGGCCAATTGTTAAGAGACCTCGCATGGCGAACCGGACGCGATCAGTTTCGTGATGAAATCCCGGTTGCCGGCCTGCTCGTTTTTGCTCTTGGAAACGCTGCCGATTACTGCAATCTGCTGAATCCCAAGCCCGTTCGCTCGACGCTGCCGAGCTTCAGTCACACAATGCCCACGCCAAGTGAACCCGCCCTGCCCTGGCAAATCACACCAATCCGTGCGTTACTGCAGCCTGAATTTGCACGCGGCGGAATTTCCCTAAAGCCTCTTCGAACCTCCTGCCTCTCCCGAGATTCTTTTGCAGACGACAACCGTGCAGACCATCAGAGTGATCGACTCCCACACCGGCGGCGAACCGACTCGCATCATTGTCGAGGGCGGCCCGGACCTGGGAAGCGGCCCCTTGTCGGAACGACTGGTCCTCTTTCGAGACCGCTTTGACGAGATTCGTTCGGCCGTGATCAACGAACCCCGCGGCTCTGATGTTCTCGTCGGCGGACTGCTGTGTAAGCCAACCGATCCGGACTGCGCGGCCGGCATCATCTTCTTCAACAACACCGGCTATCTGAATATGTGTGGCCATGGCACCATCGGCCTGGCCGTGACTTTAAGCTGGATGAAGTCACTCGGCCCCGGATCGCATCGCATTGAAACACCCGTTGGAATTGTGACGGCCACTTTGCTGGACGACTGCCGGGCTGCGGTTCGCAACGTGCCTTCATGGCGGCATCGGAAAGCCGTTCCTGTGAAGATCCCCGGCCATGGTGTTGTGACCGGAGACATCGCGTGGGGCGGAAACTGGTTTTTCCTTGTCAGCGATCATGGCCAGGAGCTCGCCCTGGAACGATGGAAAGACTTGTCGGAATTCACTCTGCAAATCCGAGCTGCTCTGGAACGTGACGGCATCACGGGCGCTGATGGCGGGCTGATCGATCACATCGAACTGTTCGGACCACCATCTTCTTCCACAGCAGACAGCCGAAATTTTGTGATGTGCCCGGGCGGCGCCTATGATCGGTCACCCTGCGGAACCGGAACCAGTGCCAAGCTGGCCTGTCTGGCGGCTGATGGCAAACTGGCGGCAGGTGCCATCTGGCGTCAGGAAAGTATCGTCGGCAGTATCTTCGAAGGCAGTTGGCAACCCGATGCATCCACCGTCCCGGCAGGTTCAGATCCTGTGATTATTCCCACCATTACCGGTTCAGCCTGGGTGACAGGCGAATCCACTTTGATCCTTCAACCTGCAGACCCGTTTCGGGCGGGGATTCGAACATGACATCACAAAAGCACACAGTCATCATTGGTGGCGGCATCATTGGCGGATTTGCGGCCTGGTATCTGGCTCAGACCGGCCGCAAGGTGACACTGATTGAACAGGGTCAGTTTGGCAAAGCGGCTTCGCACGGCAACTGCGGCTATGTAAGCCCCAGCCATGTGATTCCTCTGGCGCGTCCCGGTCAGTTGTCGAAGGCTGTGAAGGGAATGCTCAGCCGCGAGACGGCTCTTCGCATTGAACCGCGAAAGCTGCTGAGCCTTGCTCCGTGGCTGCTGAAGTTTGCCATGCGCTGCAATGCCAAAGACATGATGGAAGCTGGCCAGGCCTGCCATCCGCTGCTTCAGTCTTCAGCGACGCTGTATCGCGAAGTTTTTGAACAGCAGAACATGCAGGTCGAATGGAAGACGGATGGGTTGCTGTTTGTCTTCCGCGATCAGCATGAGTTCGATGAGTACACAGCAGTCGATGCCTGGCTGAAGCAGCACTTTAACATGGGTGCGGAACCGCTGGTCGGCACGGCACTGACGGAACTTGAACCGGCGCTGAAGCCCGGCATGGCAGGCGCATGGCTGTATCGCTGCGATGCTCATCTGCGTCCGAGCAAGCTGATGAGCGAGGTCCGCCGCATTATTACACAGGCGGGAGTGACAGTAGTTGAGCAGACCGCGATGAAAGGCTTCGCCGGAACCGGCAATCGAGCCTCAGCGGTCATGACAAACGGCGACGCGATTGCAGCGGACGAATTTCTCGTTGCGACCGGCGCATGGACCCCATTGCTGAACGAAGCGCTGGGTTGCAAATTGCCGATTCAGCCGGGTAAGGGTTATTCGATCACAATGGCCCGCCCAAAAATCTGCCCGAAGTATCCGATGATTCTGGAAGAGTGCCATGTGGCCATCACGCCGTTCGACACCGGCTACCGAGTCGGCAGCACGATGGAATTCTCCGGTTACGATTCGACGCTGAACAAACATCGTCTGAACTATCTGCGATCCGGAGCTGCCCAGTATCTGCACGAACCTACAGCCGAACCAGTAGAAGAAGAATGGTGCGGCTGGCGTCCGATGACGGCTGATGGCATCCCCTTCATCGACCGGTCACCGCGATTCAGTAACGTCTGGCTGGCCGCCGGCCACAGCATGCTGGGCATCTCCATGGGCACCGGCACGGGGAAACTCATCGCCGAAATGATGAACGGCGACAAGCCACATCTGGACATCACACCGTATCGCGTGAATCGATAGAAGTGATGGTGGACAACAGGAACAGGCTGCGACACAGACGTGAATTTCGTAACCTGTCTGGGCCGGCCTCGCACACCCGTTGTCCTTCCATGAACCAGCAGGGCAACATCAGTACTGAAGATTGATTCAGTAGCTTTTCCATATGATCACTTCTGTTGTCAAAATGCCGCAGCACAGCGTAAAGCAACTGAAACAGCTTTCGCATTGCCGACTGTGAGATTGACATCTGGTGAAAGAAAATCTGAGCAGTCTTTGCTCTGATTACGATTGACGCCATGGGATGTCAGACGGCAAATAACGACTTAACACGCAATCGCCCTGCTCATTCGCCCTGTGGTCGGCTTCCGACGGATCACAGGGATCTGAAAGAATCGTGCCCGGAAGTGAGATTCAACTCTTCGATTCACACGGTAAATTATCGGGCTGAAGATGTCGTCTGCTGTCAGCATGGCAGACCGGTGTTCTTTCGCAGACGACTCCGGCTGGAGAAGTGTCAATGACGTTGCAGCGGGCGGATTTCCGACGACGGCAGTTCCTTCAAACGGGGACGTCAGCATGGGTCGCGTCCAGTCTGGCTCAGATTGTCAGCGGCAGCACCGCTGCGGCTCAGACGGCCGGACCGATAACTTCCAGGTCCCCTGATCATGCGGTTTCGTTCGGTCGTGCCAAGAGAATCATTTATCTGTTCTTAAGCGGCGGCCCGTCGCAGTTTGAGACATTCGATCCGAAGCCTGAAGCACCGGTCGAGATTCGAGGAAGTTTCAAACCCATCTCCACCAATGTGCCCGGTATTCATCTGAGTGAACTGCTGCCGCGCACCGCTTCGATCGCGGATCGGCTTGCGATTGTTCGATCATTTGCCACCGACGACCCGAACCATGAATCGGGCGGATATTGGGTGAACACCGGACGCAAGTATCTCGGCCCTGACATGCGAGCACTCGCGGCCAGCGACTGGCCGACGCTGGGTTCCATTGTGAAAATGCTGCGGCCGACTGAGAGCCGAGCATTCAGTGTGGTGATGCTGCCGGAACCGATTGTGGCCAATCCCAATGTGTTCCTTCCCGGACAGAATGCAGGATTCCTGGGACGTCGCTGGGATCCTGAAATTCTTCGCTGCGATCCGTCCGCAGCTGACTTCAATATCGACAGCCTCACCCTGCCCGATCAGATCACAGAACGCAGACTGGGATCTCGCAAAGCTCTGCTCCGAGAATTCGCGGCCTCACAATCGATTCACACAAATGCGATCGATGAGTTTGAACAATTGCGGCAGGAGGCCCTGAGCCTGCTGATCTCGGGCACGGCAAGCGGGGCCTTCGCGATTGAGCAGGAATCGGCCACTCTGCGTGATCGCTATGGTCGTGGCAAATGGGGCCAGTCGGTTCTGCTGGCTCGCCGCCTGATCGAAGCCGATGTGCGAATGGTCTTCGTCAACTGGCCCCGAGAACCAGGAGATTTGAGCGCACCGAATCCGCTGTGGGACACGCATGCCAACAACGATGCCCGCATGAAGTCCGTGCTGTGTCCGCAGTTCGATCAGGGTTTCACAGCGCTGATTGAAGATCTGGAAACTCGAGGACTGCTGGATGAAACCCTGGTCGTTGCGGTGGGTGAGATGGGGCGAACACCAAAGTTCAACGCCAGCGGAGGTCGCGACCACTGGGGCAACGTCTTCAGTTTTGTCCTCGCCGGGGCCGGCATTCGCACCGGGCAGGTCTATGGAGCCAGCGACCGAGACGGTGCCTATCCGGCTCAGGATCGAGTCACTCCTCCTGAACTGACCGCAACCATTCTGCACCTGCTGGGAATCCACCACGAAGCCACGTTCCCCGACCGCACCGGTCGCCCCATGCGAGTCGTCGAAGGTGAACCGATCACTGCGCTGATTTGATCATCACGGACCACGCCGGGAACGTAACTCCCGGTAAGTGTGAACCATCATTTCGATGGTTTTGCCGCGCCGTGAATCGTGGACACGTCCCCGAGATCGAACAGGTCCGCAGGATTGATCTTAAACTGCAGCATTTTATAATACGACTGACGGTGATCCGTTGTGCCGATTGCCAGAGCCCAAAGTGATGGGATTCGACAAGCGAATCTTTAACCCAAGTGCTTGAAAACTGGTCGGCGTTTTTTTCAGCGACGAACCATCTAAACCGAAACATTTTTCACCATCTGCTCGTCGACAGCTATGCCCAGACCGGGACCGGTGGGCACATGAATCATCCCGTCCTGAAGCGGGAACGCGCCTTTTGCCAGACCATTTCGCCACGGATTTTCGGATTGGTCGAGTTCCAGCAGCGGCGTGTCGGACGGCGAACCCCAATGAGGATCCGGCAGAAGGGAAAGCAGCTGAACTGTTGCCGCGATCAGGATGTCCGCGCCCCAGCAATGAGGGATGACGCGAACCCCGGACAAAGCGGCCATCTCGGCGATAAACAAAGCTTCGGCAAATCCTCCACACAGACTGACATCCGGCTGGATAATGTCCATCGCTCGACGATCAATCAGTTCCTTCGCAGAAGCACGTCCATCAACAGCCTCGCCAGCCGCCAACGACAGCGGCAGTCGCTCCCGCAATTCCTCATACGCCGCGTACTTCGGCGACTGCGGCATTGGCTCTTCAAAACATTCGAAGTTCAGATCATTCAGCACATGCCCCATGCAGGTCATTAATCGCCATATCGAGACCGGCGACTGCCAGTGCATTGCCGAAGTTGGCTCCCCAGAGCGATCTCCAGAGTCGTCGATAGTGCAGCGGATTCTGACCGACCAGCGACACGCCAAGTTCATCGATCGCCGCTTTGGTCCCCGGCAGAGGCGATGTTTCTCCCCAGCCAACATGACCTTCACTGGATTCGATCCGGACCAATAAGGTCTCACGAATTTTGTCCAGAGGTACGGCGACCGACACTCCAAACGGCTGCTTCAAAGTATGCCGCAGTAAAAAAGGTGCGGACCGACTTGATGGTGCACTTATGAGCGTGAGCGGCTTCTCCGGCGTCCTGTCCAACAACCGAACTCGCCTGCACGCACCCGGCAATCACCACTGCAGCTGTTCGAAGTAATCCGCGTCGATCGAAACGTGAACTCATCGGGATCTCGCATGCAGTGCCGGAAGCGTCAAAGAGAACGGTGCGGATTATTTGGGATTCACTGGCGAACAGCAAACGACTGGAGAAAAGCAAACGGGAACATTCTGCCTTCGGAATTCCTTTGGCCTGCGTGGTCGCCGAAGACATGACCAAGCACAGGCAGAGACGAATAAATCACTTGGCTACTTCCCCCCTTTTTGGAACAGTCCCGAAATAACATCCCGATCTTATCGTGACTTAAAATCCCAACCCGCAACGTCAGTTTTGACGTTGCGCATTTCGGTCCTGCGGTTGATCAAGCTTGCGAAAACAGAGGGACTGTTCCTTAGTGAATTGCTATACAGCCGATTCACTCGCGCGCCCCTTCTGACGGCGTTGGGAAACAGCTTCTGCCAGCGCATTGCTTACCTCTTCTTCATCCCCCACGACGACATCTGCTCCCGCGATCAGAAACTCACCCATATGAATCTGATGACGCGACCGCACAATGTTGATGGCATCAGGCGCGATGGTCCGAATTTGATTTAGAATGGCCAGAGCATCTTCGCGGGACGGCAGAGTGATCACCACAATCTGCACATGCTCCAGATGCAGATGCTCAAGCACTTCCTGACTGGAGGCATCACCGACGACAGCCCGATATCCGAGTGCTTCGGCACTCGCGATTCCAGACGGGCTCAAGTCAATCACCAGCACACGATCGCGAGCATCCGTCAGAGCGCTGACGGCACCACGACCTGCCGGACCAAAGCCGATCACAAGTACCTCGCAGGGTGGATGTTCACTGGAGCCCGCGATTTCATTCGGCACCGCAGAACCATGGCGACGATTCAGCCACAAAGACGCTCGTGGTGCGAGGCCAATTAACCATGGTGTCACAATCAAGGTGACAATTGATGCGGACACAATCGCGGAATACTGTTCATTGGTAATCAGCTGCCCGGACCTCGCTTCGCTGCCTAAAACAAAAGCAAATTCACCAACCTGACACAGACAGAAGGCCGTCGACAACGCAGCACCTGAAGACTGACCAAATAGACGAAACAGTCCCCAGATAATTGCCCCCTTCCCGGCCAGAATCACTGCAGCCAGCGAAAGCACTGTCGGCAAATTTTTGAACATCCAGACGGGATTGGCAATCATCCCGACAGCGCCAAAAAACAGAGTCAGCAGCACGATCCGCAGAGACGCCACATCGGCCCGGATCTGAACCGCGAACTTCGAATTGCCGAGAAACATGCCGGCAACAAAAGCGCCCAGAGCGGGCGACAGTCCGGCGGCATGAGCGGCCCAGGTCGCACCCAGCCCGATAATGATGCTCAGCAGCACCGTGAGTTCACGATTTCGCCCAAACGAAGACGACTGCAGAGCTCGTACAGCGACAAAGTTCATCAGGAAATACAGGATCGCAATAATCACGAACGCCGTGACCAGAATCCCGCCAACTTTCGAAGCCACGACGGCCGGTTCTCCGCCTTCGGCCAGCAGCGGCACCAGAATCGCCAACGGCACGACAGCCATGTCCTGGACCAGCAGCACGGCCAGCGAGTTTCTGCCGGATTGAGAATCCATTTCCCCTCGATCAACGAGCACACGAAGGACAGCGGCGGTACTGCTCAGGCAAAGCATCGCGCCAATCGCGATGGATGTCACCATCGACATTCCCCAAAGCCAGCAGCACAGCCCAACCACCAGCAACGTGACAACAACCTGAGCGACACCGCAAAGCAATGTCTTCTTGCCCAGACCGATCACGCGAGCCCATGAGAATTCCAGGCCCAGGCTGAACAGCAGTAAGGCGACTCCCAGTTCAGCGATAGATTCAATCTGATGTTCGGCATGGACCAGAGCAATTCCACCTGGCCCGCCGACGAACATTCCCGCCAACAAATATCCCACCAGAGGACTTTGCTTGAGAGACGCCATCAAACCGCCCGCCACAAGACAGGCCATCAGAAGGAGAATGATCTGCAGCAGCATGTCCCACGAATCCATGTCTTCCTTGCCTTGTATTAAGGTCGTCAACCGTTGTCTAAGCCACGCGGAGTATAGACCTGATGGCTCTCGAGAGGTTCCCTTGTTTGGCAGAATGCGGCTTTAACCAGAAACGAAGGCGTGGAAAAAAGCGGGCCGGGCCAGCATCTTCCGGGAGCCGCTTTTTCTGTGCATATGTTCCCAATTCTTTTCGGGCCATGTGTGAAGTCCTTCAGAATTCCGATTCAGGGCTTCACTCCGAAAACGTCAATGAGGTATTCTTCCCACCTTGCCTCTGTTTTTCCTTTCTGCAATTCCCGCCGAAACAGTCTGCTCCGGAGTCTCTGATGAATCGCCCCTCAGCTGCAATTCTCTGCCTTCTGGCTTCGGTCGCCGGATTTCTGGGAGCTCGTTCGCTGAGCGCCGTGGACAATCCCCCATCTGCTGCAGATCGCGCGCGCCAGGATTTCGAGCTGATGCGGTTGTTTGCAGATGCTTATGAGCAGATCGATTCCAACTATGTTCGAGAAGTCGATCGACGCGAACTTGTCGAAGCCGCGATTCGGGGCATGGCCAGCCATCTGGATACTTTTTCGACCTACATTCCGCCGAAAGATCTTACGAAATTCGAACAGTACCTCGACCAGGAGTTTGTCGGTATTGGTGTCCATGCGAATGCCACGGCTGGCAAGCTTGAGATCGTGAGCCCTTTACCGGGCTCACCCGCATTTCGAGCCGGTCTGCGTTCCGGCGACGCCATCACAGAGATTGATGGCAAATCGACAACTGGATTGAATCCTGCGGATGTCGGCAAACTGCTCTCAGGTCCTCCCGGACGACCGGTCGTTCTTGGCATTCGCAAGCCCAACACGGAGAATGTGGAACAGGTCACTGTAGTTCGAGAACTGATTCAATTGCCGACGGTCGTGGGAATGTCGCGAGATGCCGAACAGCAATGGAAGTTCATGCTGGATGAAGACAAAAAAATTGGATATGTGCGGATCACTCATTTCAGCCGTAACACAGCCAGTGAACTGAAAAAGTCCCTGGAAACACTGGTGACTCAAAACATGAAGTCACTGGTTCTGGACCTGCGATCCAATCCCGGCGGGCTGATGGAATCCGCGATTGAAATTGCCGACCTGTTTCTGGACTCCGGCGCCATCGTCACCATGAAAGGGCGTGCTGTGCCCGAACGCAAGTGGTCGGCAAAACGCGGTGATACGATTTCAGATGTACCGATGACGGTTCTGGTCAATCGACAGAGCGCATCGGCCAGCGAAGTCCTGAGCGCCTGTCTGCAGGACAACCAACGAGCCAACATTGTAGGCGAACGATCGTGGGGAAAAGGCAGCGTTCAAAATGTGATCCAGCTGGAATCCGGACATAGTGCTCTGAAGCTGACAACCGCGAGCTATTTTCGACCCAGCGGCGTCAACATTCATCGCTTTCCTGATTCAAAAAAAGAAGACGCCTGGGGCGTAATGCCCAACGACGGCCATGTGGTGGAACTCAGTCAGGAACAGTGGCTCGAATGGACTAAAGCCCGCGAGACTGTCGACGTAGTTCACGGACAGTCCTCCAGTCCAGAATCCCGCTCTTACAAAGACCTGCAACTGGAGCACGCAATTGCACTCCTGACAGAGCCCCCGTCGCCTGAGCCAACTTCTGCGATCCCGGAACAGGACGTCAGTAAAATCGTGGTTCCGTAATTGGCCAGCGCCAAGTTATTGCGTCCCAGCCCTGTTCTGAGTATCCGCCAGATACCACAGAACTCCGTTGCCGCCCGTTTCATCCGCAAATACCTGATCTATCAGCGGACCGTTCAGGTAACGATGATCGACCTTCTGAAAAGACTCACCAGTCAACCGCTCATCCAGCACGATGCCCAGTTCTTCAAACGAAGGGTCAATCAGATTGCTGTCATACAAAAACCGCTGCTCAGCCGTCACCGTCCCAACAGAATTTCTGACCGTCCGGCGAGTGCGACGTTCTTGAGGGGGTCGGGAGTCATTTTCTGCCAATTATTGAAACGGTCACCCTATGTTCATTCACCTTGACCAACTTGCAACCACCAGAAAAAGACTCCCGACCCCTTTTGCCCGCCGTTGCCAGTTCCTTCCAGCCCCGGCCGGTCTCCGTCATTTACCGTCGCCGTCGTCGGATCATCCGCACTGGTCACGTTGCCGAACGTGTTGTATTCCAGATGATTGCGAACCGTTGCCTGAGTCCCCGCCGTGGTCGAAGCGTACTTGGCCACATCTCGCGCGGTGTGCTGAGTATCCGACAGATACCACAGAACTCCGTTACCACCCGTTTCATCCGCAAACACCTGATCTATCAACGGACCGTTCATGTAGCGATGATCGACCTCCTGGTAAGACTCCCCCGGTTCGTCGCGCGTTCAGGATGACAAACTCTGTCATTGTGAACGTTAGCGAAATCCCCACCGGGGAGCACGGGGGTCAGCACTCCGCACCGCCACGGGACTGACGACCGTCGAATCCTGGATTTCCGACGTCAACCCAAGCCCCGTTTACAACATTGGGGGCCACGCGCTCGGCGTGCGACTTTGTTCCGTATGGCCTCAGCTCGCACGCTCAGGTTCTTCGGCGGCTCTCGACGATACCCGAGTGCCCTCGGAACAACGGCTTCTGCAACCGGCTTAGCACAGACCCTGCTGGACCCGGGCGGCGTGACCTGGAAATCCTCATCAGGATATGGCTCCTCCGACTTCAAAGAATGCCCGACTGGATTGCAGACGCTGCCTCTCGGTGTTCAAATCTGCAGAATTCGGTGAGGTGCAGACTGCCTGATTCATCGGATTCCACCAGGTTCTCAGAGGTATAACGATGCGATTTCCACGATTCTTTCTGATCATGGCCGCCCTGTGCGCGGTAACAGTCTCTGCGTCTGCGGACGAATGGGAAAGCCTGTTCGACGGCAAAACCCTGAATGGCTGGGATGGCGATCCAAACACCTGGAGCGTCAAAGACGGGACCATCACCGGCACGACATACAACGAAGAAGACAAAAAGCTGAAGGGAAACACCTTCATTATCTGGCGTGGCGGCGAAGTGGATAACTTCGAACTGGAGCTGGAATACAAGATCGTCAACGGTAACTCGGGCGTTCAGTACCGCAGCTTTGAAGTACCGAACGAGAAATGGGTGATTGGCGGTTATCAGGCCGACTTCGAAGCGGGCGACACCTACTCTGGTATTCTCTACGGCGAACGCTATCGCGGCATCCTGGCTCTGCGGGGTGAATCGACCGAGCTGGTTCGAAACGAAGGCAAGTTCGAAAAGAAGGTCACTGGCAGCGTTGGCGACACTAACGAGATCCAGAAGAAGATCAAAAAAGAAGACTGGAACAAGTACCGCATCGTTGCTGATGGTTACAACTTCCAGCACTTTATCAACGGCGTGAAGACTGTTGACGTGACCGATAACGATACCGCAGAACGTCGCGCCGCCGGAGTTCTGGCACTCCAGGCTCACGCAGGCCCGGCTATGGAAGTCCAGTTCCGCAACATTAAGCTGAAGCGACTGCCGGCTCCAAAGAAAGTGGCGTTGATCGCCGGTGTCCCAAGCCATGGTTACGGTGCTCATGAACACAAAGCCGGCTGCATGCTGCTGGCTGAAGCCCTGAACTCTTCAGGCCTTGGTATTGAAGCCACTGTTTACACAAATGGCTGGCCGGCAGATGATTCTGTTCTCGACAACGCAGATACGATTGTGATCTATGCGGACGGCGGCGGCGGGCATCCTTTTAACAGCAAAATTGACCGCCTGAAGGCGCTGCAGAATCGTGGCATCGGCATGGTCTGCATTCACTACGGTGTTGAAGTTCCCAAAGGCCCGTCAGGAGAAGCATTCCTGCAGTGGATTGGTGGCTACTTTGAAACCGACTGGTCCGTGAATCCTCACTGGACGGGTACGTTTGATACCTTTCCAAAGCATGTCATTGCCAACAGTGTGAAGCCATTCCGAGTCAACGATGAGTGGTACTATCACATGCGTTTTGCAGAAAACGCGGACGTGATTCCTGTGCTTTCTGAATTGCCTCCCAAAGACACGCTTGTCAAAGAAGACGGCAGCCTGTCACGTGGCGACGGCCCGCACACCAACAACGCGGCTGTTCGCGCAGCCGTGCTGGAGCGCAAAGAACCGCAGACAGTGGCCTGGGCCGTATCTCGAAAAGATGCCGGCCGAGGCTTTGGTTTCACTGGCGGACATGACCACTGGAACTGGGGCAACCGCGACTTCCGCACGCTGGTGCTGAACGCGATTGTGTGGACTGCTCACGGCATGGTCCCTGAAACCGGCGTCAATTCCAAATCACTGACGGTAAAGGACCTGATGGCCAATCAGGATTACGATGTTCCGGGTGACTTCAATCCTGCCCGCATTCAGGCCATGCTGGATGAGTGGGCTGCGGCACGGAAGAACTAATGCACAATACGGCTGGCACGCGCATCTGGGTGCCGTGCCAGCCAGATTTTTGCTGGCGTGAAAGCGTCGAACCCTGGTTTCCAGACGGATTTGGCAGAATTTCGGCGACGAGGAATTTTGATTCCTGAAGAGACCAGGGGCACCCCGCGAAAAAGAACAATGATTGAATAAGAGCATATGGTTCTGCGACCGGCAGAGGCAGCTCAGCGGACACGATGGAAACGGCCTGCACTCCGCTACCCGTACTGTTCGCGGAGCGAACAACGACTTTGAGTTGCAGATAATCCTGCAAGCGGTTTTAAAAATGCTGAACACGAATCGGGTCTCATGAAAGCAGGAGCCATTCCGCACGACTCCACCGGCACTGCTGAAAGCCCCAACGATGGCTCGAGTGCGGCATTGCCCCGCTGGCCGGCATTCCTCTTTGCAACCGCTGTCTTCCTAAGCGCGTTTCTGTTGTTTCAGATTCAGCCGCTGATCAGCAAAGCCATTCTGCCGTGGTTCGGTGGGACGCCGAGCGTCTGGACCACCTGCATGCTGTTCTTTCAGATGCTTCTGTGTGGCGGCTATCTGTACTCGCATCTGGTCACTGCAAAACTTCCGCCGCGATGGCAGAGCGGGCTTCATGTCGCCCTGCTGATGATCACCCTGGCCTTTCTGAATATTCTGCCGTCCGCTGAATGGAAACCCAACGGCGCGGAATCACCGACCGTCCGTATTCTGCTGTTGCTGATTTCCACAGTCGGGCTGCCGTACTTCGTCCTTTCCACCACGGGCCCATTGCTGCTGCGGTGGTTCAGCGTTGTTCAGCCTTCGTCATCGCCCTATCGACTTTATGCCCTGTCAAACGCCGGGTCGTTGCTGGCACTGCTGTCCTATCCGTTTGTATTCGAACCGCTGATGCGAATTTCCATGCAGGCTCAGGCCTGGTCCGGCGGATATCTGGTCTTTGCCATCCTGTGCACGCTATGCGCAATCTGTTCACAGAGACGAGCGGCCGACACCGCCCCCGCCAGCGTCTCACCGCAACAGGATGTTCCTCAGGAAGCAAATCACCGCGGACGAAAAACGAGCGGGCAAAAACAAAAATCGGAAAGCACCGGACTGGCTTTTGGAAAATGGTTCGCGCTGGCCATGGTGGCTTCCATCATGCTGCTGGCAGAAACGAATGAAGTTTGTCAGGACGTGGCCGTGATCCCGTTCCTGTGGGTTGTGCCTCTCTCATTGTATCTGCTGTCCTTCATTCTGTGCTTCGAAAGTGATCGGTGGTACCGGCGTCAGTGGTACTCGCTGGGCACAGCGATCCTTGTACTGGCGGTTTGCTGGCTGCAAAGTTTTGGCGCGCGAACGTTTCTTCCTCTGCAGCTTGCCATTTATTTCGGAGCTCTGTTCAGCATCTGCATGCTGTGTCATGGGGAACTGGCCAGACTTCGTCCGCAGTCTGAATCGCTTACGATTTTTTATCTGACCCTGTCAGCAGGCGGAGCGGCTGGCGGGTTGTTCGTCGGCATCCTCGCGCCGCTGATATTTCCTGCGTTCTGGGAACACTATCTGGGCCTGATCGCTTCGTGCATCATTGCCGTCATCGTTTACTTTGATCATCGCGGCTGGTGGTCCGATGACGAACGTCCTTCGACATTGTGGGTGGGACTGGCCATCATTTTGTTTGTCGGGATCGGTACCGTGTTCGCCGCAGCAATCACCAGCTTCACCAGTTCGGTCGCGATGGACCGCAATTTCTACGGTGTTCTGGAAGTGCAGAACGACCCGATTGAAGATGCAATGATCCTGCGTCATGGGCGAATCATGCACGGCCTGCAGCTCAATGGTGTCCCCAGCCTGCCGACAATGTACTACGGCTTCAAAACAGGCGTGGGGCGAGCCATCGCAGAACTGCGTGAACAGAAACCTCAGTTAAAAATCGGACTGGTGGGTCTTGGTGTGGGTACGCTCGCGGCTTATGGCCAGGAAGGCGATGAGTTCCGGTTTTATGAGATCAACGAAAATGTGACTCGCCTGGCCAAGGAACACTTTACCTTTCTGAAAAACTGCCCGTCCGAAATCCAGGTCGTGCACGGCGATGCGCGTCTGATGCTGGAAAACGAGTCGCCTCAGAGCTTCGATCTGCTGGTGCTGGATGCATTTTCCGGAGATGCCATTCCGACGCATTTGCTGACGGTAGAATCCATGCAGGCTTATCTTCGTCATTTGCGATCGGACGGGCTGATTGCCATCCATATCTCGAATATTCACTTTGACCTTCGTCGAGTGACCGATGCTCTGGCCGATGCGGCTGGACTCCATGCGGCGACACTGGAAACGATTGCTGTGCTTGACCGCAGCACCGGCACGCAAAGTCTCACGGAACCAGGCAGCCGCTGGGTTCTGATGGCTGCCGACCCGAATTTATTAAACAAGGCGAGATTCCTCGAAATCGCTTCCAGGGACATTTTGCCGGTGGAACGCCGAGTGCTCTGGACGGATGATTTCAGCAACCTGATTGAAGTGCTGGACTGGGAGTAAATCGCCAATGCGCATTCTTCTGATTGCCGACATCCATTCGAACTGGCCTGCTCTGGCTGCGATTAATGAACAGTTTGATGCGTGTCTGTTTCTCGGCGATGTCGTCGATTATGCCACCGACCCCCTGCCCTGCATCGACTGGGTGCGAAAGTATGCAGCGGCTACCGTGCGCGGCAACCACGATCACTCCGTGGCTCAACGAGTTCTCGTGCGGCCGGGCGGAACATTCCGTCGGATGGCGGCGGCCATGAGACCTCGTCATTTCGAAGTGCTGAATGATGAACAGCTCACGTGGCTGGCTCAAATGCCGGTCACTCGGTATCTGACACTTGGCGATCACCGTTTTCTGCTCGTCCACGCCACACCTCGGGACCCGATGGACGAATACATCGGCGACAACGTCGAACAATGGCAGCAGCGGCTTGAGCATGTGGATGTGGATTTTGTGTGCGTCGGACATACGCACATTCCGATGCAGCTGCAGCTTGAGAAAACTCAAGTGATCAATCCGGGCAGTGTCGGCCAGCCGCGTGATGGTGATCCACGAGCCGCCTACGCGATCATCGAAAAAGGTCAGGTCGAATTCCGCCGAGTTCCGTACGACATCGACCAGACCATCCGCCATATGCAGTCCTGCGGCATCGACGAATCGGTGATCGCCAAAGCGGAGATAGTTCTGCGCAGTGGCGGTAGTCCGTCTTCCGCCGGATCGTCTGAACTCTGAAAAAACTCCTTGGAAAATTCTCGGCTGCCAGGATCCTTTCGAGCGGTCGTCCCGCGTTTTTCCGGTCTTTTTGAACCGTGCCGACGATGGCGGACCCAGATTCAGGCCTATCGAAGAATGTCCCATACCGCCAAATTCGCCGTTTTATCCGGTTTGTCATCCCGTTTTGCTGGAGACATGCCCACATTTCGCCGATCAGGCTGGAAATTTGATGAGTCCACCATTATCCTGCGTGGCTCGATTCACTTTGAGCGGCGGCGCTCGCGCTGCATTTGAGCGTTTTCCCTGCTTTTTGACACGTTTTCGATCCAGTTTACGCCATGCCTAATTCAGCGTCAGCAGAAAAATCACTTCGTAAATCACTCGTTCGTCGCGAGCGAAATCGCAATCAACGCGGTTCCCTGCGTACGCGAATCAAGAAATTTCGCTCCATGATGAGCGAAAAGCCAACCCAGGAAGCTGCTGACAAAGAATTCAGCCAGGTTGTGAAGGCTCTTGATCAGGCTGCCGCTAAGAAGCTGATTCACAAGAATGCAGCCTCCCGCACGAAGTCACGTCTGGCCGCTCTGAAGCGAAAGACCTTCGTCAGCTAATTTGACGCTGCGATCAGAAACAACGACATTTCAAAGGCTGCAACCTGAATATCAGGTTGCAGCCTTTTTCGTTTCTCCCCACCACGTTTCCTCGAAATCACCACGGACGCGACTCCGGTCTCCCGCCCTGTGGCATGCCTTTTCACATCATCTCCATCCCGAAGGTCTCTTCATGTCATTCACGCTTCCCGCAATTGCGTCGTCGGAACTTTCCACCATCCCCAGTCCTTCGCTCGTCATCTTTCGTGAACGGCTGTTGGCCAACCTTGATGGCATGCTGGTCATGGCCAAAAGTCCGAGTCGCCTGCGACCGCACTGCAAGACTCATAAGATGGAGCAGGTCATTAAGCTGTGGCTGGAACGTGGTGTGACCAAACACAAAGCGGCCACGATCGCGGAGTGTGAGATGCTGGCAGATGCGGGCGCAACGGACGTCCTGTTTGCTTACAACCCCGTCGGGCCTAACGTGGGCCGGATCATTGAACTGGCAAAGAAGTTTCCCAGGTGCGCCTTTACCGTCACGAATGACCACGAGCGTCCTCTTCGGGAATTGTCTGCGGCAGCATCGGCAGCTGGTGTCACAATTGGTGTAATGCTCGACCTGAATCTCGGCATGGATCGCACGGGCATCACACCGGAAACACCGACCGCCGTGGCCTTATATTCGCTGACCAACACCCTGCCCGGTCTGCGTCCCGCTGGCTTTCATGTGTACGACGGACATCAGCGTCAAATGAATCTTGAAGAGCGAAATGCGGCCGTCGCCGCGCAGTGGCCACGAGTGATCGCTCTGCGTTCGCAGTGTGAAGCAGCCGGCGCGAAAGTTCCTGCTCTGGCCTGCGGCGGGACGCCAACTTTTCCATGCTATGCGGCCATGGATGATCCCACGATTGAGCTGTGCCCGGGAACATGCGTGTTTCATGACGCGGGCTATGGAACCAACTTCCCTGACCTGCCGTTCTCTCCGGCCGCTGCTGTGGTGACTCGCGTCATCAGCCGCCCGGCCGCTGACCGCGTGACGCTGGATATTGGTAACAAAGCAGTCGCCGCAGACCCACCCCGCGGCGCAAGAATGTTTCTGCCAGCAATGCCGGACGCGGTCCAGGAAATTCACAGCGAAGAGCATCTCGGACTGGTCACGCCTCACGCCGCTCAGTTTCAACCGGGCGACGTCGTCATGGCAATCCCGATGCACATCTGCCCGACCAGCGCGCTGTATGATAAAGTCGCGGTCATCGAAAACGGCCAGATCAAAGAATACTGGACCGTCACCAGCCGCAATCGCAAACTGACGATCTGAGCAACTCTCATTTGTTCGTGAGCATTCCATGCGCATCGTCTTCGTAATCTTAAGCCTGATGGTTGTCCTGAGCCCGCTTCAGGCTGCCGACAGGCCCAATATTTTGTTCCTCTTTGCTGACGATCAGCGAGCCGACACGATTGCGGCGCATGGCAATCCTCACATCCAGACGCCGCACATCGACAGCCTTGTTGCATCGGGCTTCAGCTTTCGTCGCAACTATGTGTTTGGTGGAAACAGCGGCGCGGTCTGTGTGCCCAGCCGCGCCATGCTGATGACAGGTAAGACATGGTTCCATATTGATACTGCGGCGTTGAAGGGCGAAAAACTGTTGCCCGAGCTGCTGCAGGAAAACGGTTATGTCACATTTGCGACCGGCAAATGG
>QWOO01000252.1 GCA_003669615.1 Planctomycetota bacterium | reverse complement strand
CTGACGAAAACTTCCAGCTGAAGCATACCGGAGCTGGCATTTTGAGCATGGCCAACGCCGGTCCGAACACCAATGGTTCTCAGTTCTTCCTGTGCACCGTCAAGACGGCATGGTTGGACGGCAAGCACGTGGTCTTCGGTTCCGTGGTCGAAGGTATGGACGTCGTGAAGGCAATCGAAGCCGTGGGTTCCGACAGTGGTCGGACCAGCGGAAAGGTTGTTGTCGCCGACTGTGGCGAAGTGGCCGCAGCGTAAGTTCCGACGACTCACGAAGACTAAGGGACCAGCGTTGTAAGACGCTGGTCCTTTTCTTTTGGGTGATGCCCACCACACGACGCCCCATTGTGTGACGCGGTGGCACAAACGGAATTGCCCGCACTGTGCATGAGTGTGCGGCCGAGTGTGCGAGAGCACGCTTGCTTCCAGTGTCTGATTGGCGATCAGGAAAGATAGATCACAGAAATGCGAGAAGACCGCTGATTGCGGCAACCAATTTCGCTCAACGTGGCTCACTCTGATCCGGTTTCCGGGATTATCGAAACGCGATTTGCCCGTCGACAGCTTTTGGCACACGCCATGCTTTTCTGATTCGGCATGTGCTTCGATGTGAAGGACGGCGGAGAGAAGACTCTGGAACTGAAGTACTCGGTGGCAAAGTTCGCCGGAAAGAAAAAGGGCTGAACGCTGTTGATGGCTGATAACGTGTGGACTGATCTTGATGTAAGTCATCAAGCCGCCGGCCAGCTGCGACGCCATCACAAGCGATCGATGAATTTTTCCTGTCTTAGAAGTCCTGACAAGACCGTAGCTGAACTCGAAAGAGTTCAGAAGCCCCATCCGAATTCTTACGAATCCGGCTATATGCAAGAGTTCTGTCAGGCATTTCAAATCTGTCTTGTGTTCAACATTTCTCAGGCTGTGGTGAGCGCCATATGTCTTCCGTGATGCAAACAATTTCCATCCTTGGTCTTGGGCTGGCGCTGACAGCAACCGTGGGATGTCAGAGATCCGAGCCCGTTCAGTGGCAGCCGAGTTCTCAGGTGACCGGCCTGGCAGAGAAGCTGGGTGAAAGTCTGGAGCCTGCGGCCGTGGCCGAACTTCAGAAAACGGTTTCGACCGTTGTAAAGGAACATTCGGGTACGTTTTTGAAGCCGAAAATGCTGAGCGAAGCGCCGCCCGATTTCAAGCGTGAGCTGGAGCTGAAGCTGGGGCAGGAAGTTTACACGAAACGATGCGTGCAGTGTCACGGTGTTAACGGTGATGGCAACGGCCCAGTGGCGGGCAGCCTTTATCCGCGACCGCGAGACTACACAAAAGGGATCTTCAAGTTTACATCGACACCTTACGGTGGCAAGCCGCGTCGACAGGACCTGATGGCAACGCTGAATCGTGGTGTTGTTGGGACATCCATGCCCAACTTTCGCCTGCTGCCAAAGAAAGAACTGGAAGCTGTTGTTGACTATGTGCTTGTGCTGGCACAACGCGGTGAACTGGAAATGCAGCTGGCGAATGAAGCCGAATCTTCCGAAGAGCTGGATCCTGAATTCATCCCGGAATTCGTAACCGACGTGGGCACTCGCTGGAAAGAAGCTCAGGCATCGCTGACTCAGCCACTGACGCCGGAACCAGAACTGACACTCGAGCGAGTTGCTGCGGGACGAGAAGCGTTCCTGAGCAAAGGCTGCAGCAAATGTCACGGCGATGATGGTCGAGGCCACACAAAGGATAACATTGGCAAAGATTCCTGGGGCCATGCGACTCGCGCGGCGGACCTGACTTCCGGAATGCTGCACGGCGGCCAGGAACCCGTCGACATTTATCGTCGCATTATGAACGGTATCAATGGAACTCCGATGCCAGGCTTCAAGAGTGCTCTGGAAAGCGAACCGGAAACCATCTGGAACCTCGTCGCTTACGTGATCGACGTGTCCAACCGTCGCCGTCAGAAGGTCAAGATTCCGGCCGGACTGATGAAGCCCTACAACGAGCCGGCGCCAGCCGCTGCGAACGCTGAAGCCGCTGCAGAATAACCTCGCGGTTTCCTGCTTCGGTACTTCCATCTGCTATTCCAGCACTTACATCGCAACTTCACCGCCCCCGCTTAACAGGCGAGTTCATCTATGGCTGACCCAACTTCACTCGAACAAAAACAGAAACATCTGGAGACCCTGAGGTCTCAGGTGGCCTCACTGGAAGCGGACCTTGCAGCGAACGATGTTCCTGGTCCGTGGACCCCTGCGAAATTCTACAGTGGTTATTACATCACGGTCGGATTCGTGCTGGGTGGTTTCGCGGCGATGGTCAGCCTGCTGTTCAACGTCGTCGGTTCGACTGTGGCCGGAAAGTATCCGCTGGAAATCATTCGAGTCTATCTGACGTTTCCGCTGGGCGAAAAAGCGTTGCCACTGGGAAGCCAGACGGGCCCGTCGCCGTTTGTCATCAACGACGGCATGATCCTCGCCCTCGGTTGCTGTCTTTACATTGGCACCGGCATGGTTCTGGGCAGCCTGTTTCACTGGCTGATCAGTCGCGTCGCGGAGAACAAACCGATGAGCACCAAACTGATCTGGGGCACCGTCCTGGGAGCCATCGTATGGTTCGTCAATTACTACCTGATTCTTTCGTGGCTGCAGCCCTCTCTCTTCGGCGGGAACTGGATCACAGACAACGCCTACCTGCCATGGTGGGTCGCGATGGCGACACACGTGGTGTTCGGGTGGTCGATGGCGCTGATGCAGCCATTCGGAGCCTATGTGCCCTACAAGCGACCGACAGAGTGACTCTGCCATGACCCGTTCTGAACGCCCATAACTTGTGCGACCTGAAAACTGAACACCGCCAACTGAACACTCCATTCCGAGCTTCAAACAATGACGACGGCAACGATCGCGACTGACCATAAAATTGCTGTGCATACAGAGCTTGTCGATGAATCCATCGTCAAGTGGTACTTCTACGCAGCTCTGTTATTTCTGACCACTTCAATGCTGGCAGGGATCCTGGTCTCTCTGCAACTGATCCAGCACAATCCATTCACTGGCATCGAAATCTTTTCGCCCGGTCGCTGGCGAATGGTTCACACGAATGCCGTGGCCTACGGATTTCTTGCAAACGGATTTCTGGGCTGTCTGCACTGGGCGATTCCTCGCCTGACTCTGCATCCCGTGCTGGACAAACGTCTGTCGTGGTTCATCTACGCCGCCTGGCAGTTCGTTGTCGGTGCGACCGCCGTGGGGATTCTTTTCGGAGAAGCTCAGGGACTGGAATGGGGTGAGACGCCCGTCTGGATCGACCCGCTGGCTCAGGTCGGCCTGCTGCTTGTCGCGATCAACTTCATGACGCCGATTGCACGCATGAAAGGGCCGATGTATGTGTCTCTGTGGTACTTTCTGGCCGCGTTTATCTGGACGTTCCTGACCTATGCGATGGGCAACTTCATTCCGGAGTACTTTGTTTCCGGAACGAGTGCCGGAGCTGTCGGCGGTCTGTTCATCCATGACCTTGTCGGTCTGTTCGTGACGCCGCTTGGCTGGGGGCTGATGTACTACTTTGTGCCGATTCTCATCAAGAAGCCAATCTGGAGCCATGGACTGTCGCTGGTGGGATTCTGGGGACTGGCCTTCTTCTATCCGCTGCAGGGCATTCACCACTTTTTGTATACGCCGATCCCGATGTTCCTGCAGTACGGTGCGGTTGTTTCAACCATTGCTGTTGAACTAGTCGTGACCACGGTGATCATCAACTTCTTCGGTTCGATCTGGGGCAACTGGAGCATCGTTCGCACCAACCTTCCGGTTCGCTACTTCTACACTGGGATGGTTTTCTACTTCCTGACATGTCTGCAGTGCTCGTTCCAGGTCACGCTCACCTTCCAGAAAATCATTCACTTCAGCGACTGGGTTGTGGGTCACGCTCACATGGTCATGTTCGGAGTGTTTTCGATGTGGATCATGGGGATGATGACCTATCTGTTCCCTCGCCTTTTGAAGCGAGAATGGGCCAGCCAGAACCTGATTGAATGGCACTACTGGCTGTCGACAGTGGGTCTGGCTGTCATGGCCGCCGACCTGATTCTGCTGGGTCTGTTTCAGGGCTGGTCCTGGGCAGCTCTGGAACCATGGGATGCGTCGACCGACTTTTCATTCCCGTTCTGGGTTCTGCGTACGATCGCAGGACTGGCCATGTTTGGCGGACTGCTCGCGCTGCTGACCAATATCTGGAAGACAGTAAAGCTGGCTCCGGCCAAAGCATAAGTTCTGGAATGTCTCAGCAGAACCACAGGCCGGACAGACGGCTGAAAACAGGATCGCTCGGAAGATCCATTTCCTTCCCGCTCGACTGAACCAACACTCGTAGATTTTGAGAACTGGTAACCAACATGTTTGAAAGCAAATCGGGCATCTTCTACATCGCGGGGGTTGGCTTCTTTGTGCTGGCCTTCGTTTCGAATGCTCTGGTTCCGTGGCTGATGTACAACAACATCCCGGAACAGACGGTGGCCGAACTGATCAACCCGAACCTTCGGTATCAGTTTGAAGACCTTGCTCGCCGCTATCCGGAATCCTTCAATGCCGCCTACGGAACGCCTCCTGGTGGCGAAGCTGAGCATGATGCGTGGTGGAATGAAAAGTGTGAAGAAGCTTTGCGAGTCGGTCATAAGCTGTACGTCGGAGAAGGCTGCTGGCATTGTCACAGCCAGTTCATTCGTCCTGTGTCCAATGAAGAAGAACGCTGGGGTCCGGTGTCACGGTCTGCGGAGTATCAGAACGAACTCCAGCGACCAGTGCTGTTCGGGACTCGTCGAGTCGGTCCGGATCTTTGTCGCGAAGGCGGACGCCGATCGAACGACTGGCATGCCGTGCATTTCTTTAAGCCGGAAAACCTGTCTGTAAATTCGCCAATGCCAGAGTATCCATGGTTCTTCGACGGTTCGGCCGACAAGCCAACAGCCAGAGGACTTGCGATTATCACTTATGTGCAGTGGCTGGGTTCATGGCAGGAAAGCTATCCGTACTACGAAGCGTACGTCAAATCGCCGCTGTCGGTTCCGGAACCAGAACCAGCTGCTGATGCTCCAGCTGCGGACGCAACGCCGGCAGTTGAAGCAGCGCCGGCGGAAGAGGCGGCAAAGTAGTTTTCGCCTCGGCAGCCAGAGGATGACCGATACTAATGACAAATAGCTAATGACAAATAGCCGAACAGAAGAGCCGGTGGCTGGCCTGAAACAGGAAAGCATAATCATGAATCGATCAATGGCCTGGACAGTCACGATTGTCTTTGGCGTGCTCATTCTGATCCCAAGTATGCTTGGGTTCATGATGAAGTTTGGTGAACTTGTGGAACTCACGAAAGGCGTGAGTGACGGCGGCGGTTTCGCCATCACTCCGGTTGTCAATTACCTGCTGGCCAGTCTGGGATTCTTCTGCCTGCTCCTGTGGGCGGCGCTGAATGGAATGTTCCGCGATCTGGAACAGCCCAAGTACCTGATGCTGGAAAACGAACGGGAGCTGGATGCAAATGTCTGATGCACGAACAACGACGGTTCCTGAACAGCCAACGCCGGAGCAGGAACACGTGTACCACTATTATCGCGGGAACGAGATTCCGTGGTATGTGCGAGCCATCTGGGTGGGGTTCTGGATTGGGACTGTCTACT
>QWOO01000010.1 GCA_003669615.1 Planctomycetota bacterium | reverse complement strand
ATGACGACAATGTAAAACGCGCAGGACAACATCAGCCCGGACAGAAACGAAAGCAGCGTATTGACTCGCGTAAATCGTTTGCCGGAAAAGTACAGACACTGCTCAATATCCGATCGATGCCACGACAGTCGTTCAGGCTGTCGATAAGACGCTGAGGGTTGCTCGTTATTCATAGCTTTGCCAATTCATCCAGTTAAAACGAGAAAACAAAACCCTCAAACCCGCATCCCATCATCTGGCCCTTTCCCCCGTCCTTCTCCCCGTCGGGGGAGAAGGTGGCCGGATGAGGGGGCTTGACTTTTTGCGATTCAATGAACAGAAAAAAACACAAAGCACAAACCCCCTCACCCTAGCCCTCTCCCCCAGGGAGATCGTGCAGCTTTTAAGTAGCATTGCGGGTGGGGTTTGAGTCAAGCAAAGTGACCTTCGTGTGGCTTGTGATTTCGCACAGAATGTGCGTTCTTCAAGAACCACAAACGAACACGGAGGTCGCTGTGAGTTTAAGTCAGTCGAGTGAATTAAAAAAGTCAGTATCAGCCCTGTCCGCTGCTGGAAACGGAACCGCGATGGAACGAGATTGGGCAGAAACTTGCTGAAGACGACATTGCCAGAATCGTTGAGCGGCAGGTCAATGCGATGGATCGCCAGGCCCTTGATGAACTGTACGCTGGTGTCGGTTCGCTGGCCTATGACCCGCTGATGTTGCTGAAGATGGTGCTCTATCAGTACCTCAAAGGGCGACGTTCGCCGGCGACATGGTTTGAAGAAGCAAAGCTCAATGAAGCCATGCAGTGGCTCGGACGTGGATACACTCCGGCGAGGCGAACGTGGTACGACTTTCGAGATCGTGTCGGCGAAGCGATCGATCAACTCCACAGGAAAATGATTGAGACTGCGATCGAACACAACCTGCTCGATCCTGCCGTTGGCGTGCAGGACGGTACTTCAGTCGCTGCGTGTGCCTCGCGTCACCAGATGATCAACAAGGAAACTCTGGGCCGGCGAAAACAGTTGCTCAGCAATGTGGTTGAAGGGAAGCACCCGTCCGCAGAGCCGTTGCCTCTTTGGGTGCCACCCACCGATCTCGGACGCCACGATCTGGCCGAACGCATGCAACGTGCAGGAAAAATTCTGGACGAGAGAATCGCGAAAAACGCTGAAAAACAGGCAGGAAAACGTAAAGATCCGGCAAAGATTCAAGTCAGCCTGACAGATCCCATCGCTCCGCTGGGCCGCGATAAGATGAAGGTGTTTCGTCCGTTGTACACGGTTCAGTACGTGATTGAACCAACCAGCCGATTGATCATGAGCTATTGCTGTGATGCGGTCGCCACGGACTCTGGAACACTGATTCCGATGGTGGACAGCCTACAGCAGATCGCAGGAGGACGATTGAAGACGATGATGGCCGATGCCGCCTACTGTTCTATCCTCGACATTCGCGGCTGTGCTGATCGTGGCATCGAACTGCTGGCTCCGGTGCAAGCCAACACGTTCACGGAAAAGAAGAAACAGGCGAAGACAAACCGCCAGATCCCACGTGACAAATTTCGTTTCGATGATGCACGGAATTGTTATCAGTGCCCTGCCGGTCGCGAGCTGTCGTACTCAGGTCGCGAACGAAAACAACGTCATGGAGGTCAGTCGCTCTGGGAATCTCGTTATCGATGCATTCCGGCACACTGCGGAATCTGTCCACTCGCGGCACAATGCCTTCGTCCTGGTTCATCGAGTCGAACGATCAAGCGTCTTGAAGGACAAGAGCTACTGGATGCTCAGCGTGCGAAGATGTCCGATCCGGAAGTGCAATCGCGGTACGCGCTGCGTGGCCAGACGGTGGAACTCGGCTTTGCTGACGCCAGAAACCATCGCGGCCTTCAGCGGTTTCATGGTCGAGGCATCGACCGTGCCCGCACTGAAACGGGCCTGCTCGTCCTCGCCCAAAACCTGCTCCGCCTCGACAGACTCAAACGTGATGCCATAAACTCAGCGAATACGCCAAATTAAAAGCTGCACGATCTCCGAGGGGGAGAAGGGCGATTGATGCGGCCAGCGATGATGAAGGCGAGTGTGAGGTTGAAACTCGCGACTGTTGCCTCGCCTGCTGGAAGAAAAAACGGATGTTTTACGGCCCCATTTAAGTACGTCAGTTTAAGCATTGGCTGAACACACAGGACCATTAGTTCATGGCGTCGAAACCTGCTGCTCCTCAACCGATCCGAAAGGCGTGGAAGTTTTGCCCTCGTTGCGGTGTCACGGTTGGACGCAAAGGCCACAATCCATTTTGCTGTGAAGCGTGCCAGTTCACTCAGTACTTTGCTCCGGTCACGGCTGTTGGAGCCATCGCCACAGATCCTGAAGGCCGGGTGTTACTGGTGGTGCGGGCCAAAGATCCGGGCAAGGGCCTCTACGGATTACCGGGCGGTTTTGTGGATGTCGGGGAAACTCTGGAAGCCGCATTGACTCGTGAGGTCCTGGAGGAAGTGCAGCTCGAGGTGACTTCGTATCGGTACCTTGTGTCCTATCCCAATGAATATAACTTCCGGGGTTTCGTGCTGCCGGTGACAGACATGTTCTTTGTGATCGAGGTCAAATCGTTCGACAGCATCTCACTGCTGGACGGAGAAATTGACGCGTGGCATTTCTGCAATCCGAAAAAGAAGGATCTTCAACGAATGGCATTTGAGTCTAATCGGAAGGCTCTGGAATTCTTCCTCAGCCAACGCAGGAAACAGCCATCGCCCCGCTGAGCCTGGATGCAACATTCCGCAAGTCACATGCCAATTTTCCGTGCCCTGATAGTCACAAACTCGCACCTTCAAAACTCACGCTGCGGGTTCTGATCACTGGAACTCAACACGCCGTCGAATTCTGCCGGAGCCGGTGCTTCATTTTGCAAAGCACGGTGTGGCAATTTTCTACCCTGACTCGACAGCACCAGGGAAGCACCCGTGAGGCATCCCGCTTTGCGGCCGTTAAGGTTTCCTGATTGGTCCACGAATCACGTTGTTTGAAAAGACCAATTCACGGTATAAGTTTAGCAATGCCAGAAACACCCGATAGCACATACTGTGGGCGGTGTACGTGCATTGAAGTGTTCGCAATCATTTTTTTCTGCTTTGAGGAATCGTAGGATGGGTCTGATCAAGGAATTTAAAGAGTTCGCGATGAAGGGCAATGTAGTCGATCTTGCGGTCGGTCTGATTGTCGGAGCGTCGTTCGGGAAGATTGTCAGCTCCATGGTCAATGATGTCATCATGCCGCCGGTCGGCAAGATCATTGGAGGAGTCAATTTTACCGAGCTGAAATATTCACTCGGTCAGACCGTTGTGAAATCACCGCCTGATGCCGATGGCAAGGTGGCTGAAACAGTAAAGGAAGCATTCGTCAACTACGGAATGTTTCTACAGAATTGCTTCGACTTCCTGATCGTCGCGTTTGTGGTATTCATCATCGTGAAAGCCATGAATCACGCCAAAGCCATCAGTGAACGCAAAGCCGCTTTGGCGCCTCCAGCACCGCCGGTTATTTCGGAAGACATTTTGTTGCTTCGCGAAATCCGAGATGCCTTGAAGGCTCGCTAAGTTCGAGAGTCTGCAAAGTCGCGCTGGCCCACGGAAGAGTGGAGTTTTCCACGGTGGGCCAGCGCTCGTGTTGTTCGCTGGTTCCGACCTTATCTGCTTCTGAAAAGTCGCAACTCGCTGCATATTCCTGCACGGCTCTGAACGCAGCGTTCATTCAGATTTGCCGTCGCTCTGAGGCAGAGTGATTCTCCACAGCGGCTGGCGTGCCCGTTCGCTGTTGATCAGCAAGGTCTTGCCCTGCGGCTCGAAGCAGACTGTTTCTCCCTGCGGGCGAGCGGGCAACATCAGAATTTTGACGGGGTTTGCACACGCAATGGTCCATGATTCGTGCGGCTTCCGATTCAGCATGGCTCCGCTGAACATGTTGATGATCGCCAGCTGCCGCCCATCACGAGAAATATCCATGGCAGTCGCATAAGGCACGGGGATCGAGGCCAGAAGTTCGGCCTGGGATTAACGAACGAGTGACGAGAAAGGACCGACAACGAGTTCTTCAGTTTCCAGACTTCCTGCGCAGCCAGAGATACTGAATGAAAGCACCAAGACCTGCGAACCGGTATTTTTCGTCCACGTAATGCTGCAACACATAAAACGCAAAGTAATAGAATCGACAAAAGCACCATACGCACAGCCCCAGAAGAAAGGTCGTGCGAAGATCAGGATGATCCAGCAGCAGCAAGCCGCCGGCCAGCAAACCAGCCAGAAGGAACAGCAGTCCTTTGGCAATGATCAGCCGATGACTCTTTAGATCTCGCAGCATGGTGAACCCCAGTCTGTGCGGAGGTCGAACTTGATATCCATCAACTGTCGCGATGCTCAATCATCCCTTCGGAATCGGTATCGCCCCACGACGAAGAACAGTGCACTGAAAATCAGCAGAGCCCCGCAGGATTGGCCAATGACCGCGATTCTCGGCATGTCCTTTGTCAGCACTTCGCTGTAGGCATCCAGTGCCCACGCGTGCGGTGTGAACAAGCTGATTTTCTGACTCAGCGGCGGCATCCACGCTCGCGGCACCAGACAGCCGCTGATACCTGCGCTGGAAAGCAGAATGAGATTGCCAAAGGACGAAACCTGTGACTCCGTTTTTGCCAGCGTAGAAAACATCAGCCCCAGTGACGTCGCGGCGGCGGATGTGCACAGCATAATCGGAAGCAGCAGCCAAGGCATTGGCCCCCATGACATGCCGAACAGGATCTTGCCGGACACCATCAAAATGGTCGTCTGGATCAGCGACAGAATCATGAAAGGAAGCGTCTTGCCGATCAGAATCGACGTCGGAGAAATCGGTGAAATTCGCAATCGCCGAAGCGTCCCCATGTCGCGTTCATCCAGAAAAGAACGGCCCATGATGTTGACCAGAAAGAACACGAACAGCACGGTGTAACTGGGAATGAAGAACTGGTAAACGCGATTGCCGGTGTCGGTCGTAGTCGCCTGAGCAGCCGTTGTGGACGCCCATGGTTCCGGAATGGTTTTAGACCGATTCGCGGCACCTCGCAACACGGGCACCTTTTCAGCAATGATGGGAAGAATGGCAGTTTGCAGAGACATCTTCACCAGCATCTTCGCAAGCCCCTCCATCATGGGATCTGCGGCGCTTTCGTTATAAGAGAGCGCCAAGTGGATGCCGGCCATTCCCTTTTCGCGAGACGACTTGTCCGGTGATGTCAGATCTGTCGGCGACATTTCTCGCATGGTGGATTCGAAACCTGGCTCGATCACCAGTCGCACATCACTCTCACCATTCGGTCGGTCAGTTTTCAGCTGGCTGACCTGATCTTCTGTAAACTCCTGTGGTATGTCCGTCTTTTTAACGACGACGTTTTCATAGCTGGCGAGAAATCCGGCAAGGCGAGTGGACGAGACCGTTCGATCGAAGTCGGCGACTTCCATCGTCAGCCCCTGACGGCTCTGTTCACGATTGGCTCGCAGACGCCCGGTCGAAGATCCCACGATGGCAATGATCACCATCGGCATTGCGACAAGAATCACCAGCGCGCGGCGGTCTCTGGAAAGCAGTGTCAGGTCTTTCAGTGTGATCTTCAGAGCGTCCATGGAACCGGGAATTCTGTTTCGTGAAGGTTT
>QWOO01000290.1 GCA_003669615.1 Planctomycetota bacterium | reverse complement strand
TCCACTGTTTTCTGTCTGTCACACGAGGAAGCGATACGACCGGATCGGCGACAAGGGTCGCTTCTTTGCCATGGATTTCAAACAGTGCGTTTCTGACCGGCAAACCCTCGGCCATGTTCACATTCTGGGACAATAGGCTGTTGGGATAACCAACGGGAAAAACTGCGGGCACCAGTTTGAGATCCAGCTGTTTCGCTGTTGCCGCAATTCTCGCAATGTTCTGGAAGTATCGTTTATCCAGCTCCTTCAGACGGCAAAATTTTGAATCGGTTATCAGCAGGTGAGTGTATCCAGGCGGTCGACATTCTTTCATCAGCTGTTCAACTCGGTTCACTTCGGCCGGCAACAGAAAGTTGGCGGAGACGTAGACCCAGCGTTCGAGGTCCTGAGCATTGCAGGAGCGGTTGTGCGCAGCGAGGCAGAGGCTGCTCGCAAGGAGCATCAATTGGACAACTCGGCAGAGCGAGGCCAGAAGATGTGAACTGCATACGCCAGAGCAGCAGAAGATCGACTGCATTGTGGATGCTCGCAGACGCAGCGGAAAAATGAGCGAACCCGAGAGCTGAATTCGCAGATGTCACGATCCGCATCACCGTCTTCGACTGATTGTGCAAATATCATCCCGCGTTATCAATCCGGAAAGAATGTCCTGAGGACAATCTTTTCGTGTGGTCCGTTTTTTCGTGATATTCCTGTGCCATTCATTCGCTGATCGAAACGTCGGGTGGGTTCGCATTACCATTGGCGATTTCGAGGTGCAGGATCGAGCGGCGAATCGTCATCTGCACGCCGTCCGGGAAAGACCATCGGCGTGGAACTCCTGTGGTCACGGCCGCGCTGAGTCGATGCCAGTGTTCTCGATTCATGTTTCTTCGCGGCCAGTTCTGCGCAATCCATTGTTCAGTGAGAGCGTGGCGAACCAGTGGTTCTGGCCATCGCTGCAGTTGCTTTCGGTCAAACGTCACATAACTGGGTGTGGCAGTCAGAACGCAGCTGTTCAGGATGTTGCAGGCCACTTGTTTCATAGCCGCCATAGTCTGGGAGGCCTGACCACTGAGTTCCAGCAGGTGCGATGTGAGCACGCATGCTTGCTCGGCAGGAAGCGCTTTCAGAAGAATGCGGATTCGGTTTCTGGCAAAGTCCGGGGATTCGTTTGAAGCATCGTCACGATAGCAAATCTTTTGATTGCTGATGTACTGCTCAATGGCTGGCCGATCGATCATCAGCATCGGCCTTATGATTTGCGATCCAAGAGAATCAGGGCGAGTTGGAGGAATTCCTTGCAGGCCCCGAAGTCCGGTGCCGCGCAGCAGGCTGAAGAGAACGGTCTCGACTTGATCCTGCTGATGATGGGCGGTGGCAATCAGCGGCAGATTTCTTTGCCGGGCCACGCGGCTCAGGAAGTGATATCTGGCGGTTCGTGCAGATTCCTCCAGGCTGCCGCGGGAGTCTTTTTTCAGCACTGCCGAATCAATCGTCTCAAGGACGAATTCGATCCCCGCCGTCCGGCATGTCTGGGCCACAAGTGCCGCGTCTGCCTGGCTCTCGGAGTCGCGGAGACCATGATTCAGGTGAGCGACCTCGATTCGTGTTAGCCCCAATTGCTGGGCGATCGCCACGGTTCCGTGCAGCATCGCCATACTGTCGGCACCCCCTGAGACGGCCAGAAGAATCGCCTGACGATCCGGATTCAGGCGAATCAGTCCCTCAGCGAGACTGTCGGTAAAAGACTGGCACCGATTCATAGACAGGAGATTCCGGGGGCAATGATCACCACTTCTCAACTCGGCGGTTCCCTGCCGGTTGATTCGCGGAACTGCTTTGGTAGCATTCCGGAGTCTCTTTGGGAAGCTGTTCAGAAGTGATTCTGACAGGGTCAAAAGAGTGTTAACAGAATTGGTTTCCGGACCTACTGTGGACCTGACTGTATGATCGCTCGGCGTTGGTTTGCCAGTGCTGAGCAGCCTGAATCTGTCTTTGGCGTCCGAAGGACGTAAAGACCAACGACTTACACACCATGTTTTTCATCGGACTACTTCTGTTTCTGGTCTACTGCCTGGTTGCAGTTTCAGCGTCGCTGAGGCTGTTTCCATGGGCGTGCGTGCGTCAGGAGGATGCTGGTTCGCTGCAAAGCGTCCAGACGCTCACCTTCGCAGACTACGCGAAAGACCGTTCGTTGCTTTGTGCAACGGGCTCGCCCGACGTCGTACTGCAATGGCGACTGTCTGCTTTTCAGAAGTGCTGCTGTGTGTGCCGGTTTTCCTGCTTTGGGCTGTTCAGTTTTTTGCAGCTTCACAGGCCGCTGACTGTGGTTTCAATCGTCTGATTGAAATTACTTTCGGTCATGCTCTCAGCACTTCACCTGCTCTAAACAGAGCCGGCAGGGGCGGTTTGTACATTAAGGGGCAAGTCCATGGCAGATCCGCTGATCGTCGGCACACTGGCCGGGATCGTAGGGATTGGTATCGGTTACCTGGTTGATCGCGTGATCAAGGGAGGGGCCTACAAGACTCGGGATGAGATTGTTCAGCAGGCACAGCGCGATGCTGAAAATGTCCGCAAGAATGAAGAACTGAAAATTAAAGAGGACATGCTTCGTCGACGCGAAGAACTGGAGTCCCGGCTGGAGGAGTCACGAGGGCAGTTGAGGGTTCGAGAGCGCGAGCTGGATAAGCAGCAGGCCAATCTTGAAGAGCAGCACGATTCCTTCCGTAAAAAGGAAAAGATGCTTCAGGGTACTCAGCAGAAGCTGGCCGAGCGCACTCGTGCCATGGATGCCAAAGAAGGTGAGCTGAACCGGCTGCTGAAAGAAGAACAGGAAGTTCTCTATAAAATCAGCGAACTCACTCGCGAGCAGGCTACTGAGCAACTGCTGAAACGGCTGGATCGTGAACTGTCAGACCAGACAGGCGCCATGATCCTGAAGCACGAGGCTGAGATTAAGCTCGACTGCGAACGCCAGGCTCGCGAAATTATCGGGATGGCAGTGCAGCGATATGCGTCAGCCCACACCTCGGAGACTACTGTTTCGACAGTTGATATTCCAAGCGACGAAGTCAAGGGCCGCATCATCGGGCGCGAAGGCCGCAATATCCGCGCGTTCGAAAAAGCCACCGGCGTGGATGTGATCGTAGATGACACGCCAGGCGTTGTGATTGTCTCCGCGTTCGATAACGTCCGACGCGAAATCGGCAAGATGTCGCTCGCTAAGCTTATTCAGGACGGACGAATCCATCCGTCACGGATTGAAGAGATTGTGGCCGAGACCACCAAGGAGATGGACGACCACATTCGAAAGCTTGGCATGCAGGCCTGTGAAGAAGCCAGCGTGCGGGGTCTGCATCCGAAAGTCGTCGACCTGATGGGACGGCTGCACTTTCGAGTCAGCTACAGTCAGAACGTCCGCCAGCACTCCATCGAAGTTGCGCATTTGACCGGCATGATGGCCGAGCAACTCGGGCTGGATGGCACGCTCGCGCGTCGCTGCGGATTTTTGCACGATATCGGAAAAGCTGCCGACCACGAAATGGAGGGCGGACATCCGGCGGTGGGAGCGGAATTGCTCAAACGATACGGTGAGGGTTCAGAAGTGGTCCACGCAGCGGCCGGACATCACGACGACATTCGCCCCGAGCATATCTACACGGTCCTTGTGGCCGCGGCCGACGCAATTTCCGCTGCTCGGCCGGGGGCTCGTCGAGAAACGCTGGAAAAATATGTGCGTCGTTTGGAAGAACTGGAAGGTCTCGCCTGCGGTTTTCCGGGCGTCGACCACGCATTTGCCGTGCAAGCCGGTCGCGAAATTCGGGTCATCGTCGACTCGTCTCGCGTGAACGACCGCCAGGCAGCTCGTCTGAGCCGCGATATTGCAGGTGCGATTGAGCAGAGTCTGACGTATCCGGGCGAAATTAAGGTGACCGTGCTTCGCGAAACTCGAAACGTCGAGTACGCGAAATAGGGGTCTCGAGGTTTAGGGGGGATTTTGCGGCGTATGGTTTCTACTGATACCAGTAACCGCAATTCCCGGGTGTGTCTGGCAGAGGTCAGATGCCTATAATGTCTCGACAAATATTCCGTGGGCCGCCTGGGCTGTGCTGACGTAATGGAGAATCAGAGGTTCTGATATCGAAGTTGCCGAACATCGTCCTTGCGGCTTATCGTTTTTTTTCCCGAACTGACAGAATTCATCCAGCGTGACCAATCGGAACTCCTCTTCCCACATTTCTGATCCGGATGCAATGCGTGATTTGCTGGGATATCTCAACTTTTCACAGGGCTCTGTCAGCAATCGTTTTCGAGCGGTTCTTAATGAGCTGTTTCGAGACCCGGACCGCGCACGCTCGCCCGAAGTTCTGCAAGATTATTTGCTGACGGAACTTCATCGGCTGTCGTCTTCTGGTGACGCTGCGTGTGCCAACCCTGCGCAGGCAGAATCTGTAATCCGGCTCACTTTGGGTAAATTGATTCCCGCTTACCAGGCTCATCATGCGGACCTGTTGGGGCATCTGAGTGCGTCTGGTTTTTATTCGCCCTTTCTGCTTGCGCGCATGTTCGAGGTGTTGCTGGCAGCCTGTGCGGAGCGTGGCGACTATCGATCACCGCAGGTGATCGAAGCGGCTGTGGGAAGTTTGAATCATTTTGTCGGTTATCGGCCCGTTGCAGTTCTGGAGAATGATCGTCGCTCCGAGGTTTACTCGCATGAACGCTTCTGCCCTGTCCCGCTCTATTTGGGAGACATCGGAGCAGCCGTCGGGCCGTACGAGGATCTGATCAATTCCACGATTGCCTTTATGCAGGGGCTGCCTGAGGATCTGGTCGCAAGTTCTCATTTTGCAGTCGATCGTCTGGCGGAACTCTGTCTGGATATGCGATCGCACGATCATCTGCACCCGGTCAATAAACGTACGAACTATGTGTTCGGAGAATGGGATCCGGATGAAATAGATACGAAAGGCTTTTACCGCCGCTTCATCGTGCGGCGTCTGATACTGGACTCTTTGCTGGACTGGATCAACGCCGGTAAGAATACGGCCGACACATCCGACACAGATCCTGAGCGCCTGTTCGATGCATCAGCTGTGCTCGCTGGCACAATTCTGATGGCGTCTGCGATCAGCGGTTCCGGTCCCCAGACTTATGACTCCAGTGTGTCGCTGACTTCGCTGCTGCCGGTAGTTGCCCGGCAGCGAGACAATTTCTATCAGCGTCTTCTGGACACTGCGACAGGCGACCGAGGAAGACGACTGAAGAAACTGGCTGCAGAATCACGTCAGCCGTTCGGACATGTGCGTCACGAACTGAATATGTATCTGGCAAAGTATGGTGCCGATCAGGTTCAGCATCGTCATCTTTCCTGGATGTTTGCTCGCATGGGCTTTGAAGAAGCCAGTTGCGAAGAAGCATCCGTGATTCCGTGTCTGTCCGCGAGATTTGAGTCCGAGATTCAGTCGCGTCTGGTAATGGTTCCGCGTATCGTTCACAGCGGGGAACTCGATACTGCTCGCAGACTGATCACGGAAGTCATCGATTTTCTGCATCGCGGTATTGAATGCGGAGGCCTTGTTGACCCATGGAATGTTCTGGGATTCCAGGGTCTGTTTCCTCTGTTCTTTACTCGCGAAGATTCCATCCCCGACTCCCGCGTGGAAGTGCTTCTGGACATTATGGGGCAGGTCTTTGATGTGTGCGCGCTCACCATGAGTGAAGCGGCAGCC
>QWOO01000282.1 GCA_003669615.1 Planctomycetota bacterium | reverse complement strand
TGATGTCAGACCGCATCTGCGGAATGGCTGCACAGATTTCACGAACACCAAAAGTGCCCAATCATTAACTGTGCTCGAACATGGCTCGAATCAGGTACCTGGACATTTCGAGCGTCATTCATTTTCAGGATGTTGGAGAGTCTTCGATGAAGTGGTTTATGTGTGCGGTGACTGCAGTTGCAGTTTGTGCTGGCTTTGTATCTTCTGCGACTGCAGCGGATGAAGTCCCGGCAGTTTACAATGTCAAGTTTGAAACCAGCGGCGGTGACTTTGTCATTCAGGTCAATCGCGAGTGGGCACCTCTGGGAGCTGATCGATTTCATGAACTGGTCAGCAAGGGATTTTTTGACGAATGTCGTTTCTTCCGAGTGGTTCCTGATTTCATGGTGCAGTTTGGGATTAACGGTGATCCTAAAGTTCAGTCCAAATGGCGCGATGCCAAAATCAAAGACGACAAGGTGACGCAGTCGAACAAAAAAGGCTACATCACCTTTGCGACATCCGGCCCGAACTCCCGCACCTCGCAGGTCTTCATCAATTTCAGCGACAACAGTTTCCTTGACCGAATGGGCTTCGCCCCGTTTGGCCAGGTTGTTGAAGGGATGGATGTCGTCGAGAAGATCAATGCTCAGTACGGTGAATCACCTGACCAGTCAGCAATTCAGGCTTCAGGCAACGCCTACCTGACGAAAAAATTCCCCGAGCTGACTTACATCAAAAAAGCTACGATCGTTGTCGACGAGAAGAAGTCGGAAGAGAAGTAGTCAATCGGAACCGCGATTGAACGTCGACGACAATCAGAACGGGCCTCTGCTGCAATCATGTGGCAGAGGTGCGACGTGTGACTTCGGACGCACGTTCGTTTGGTCGTCAGAGGCAGCCGCTCCGAATATTTTTTTACGGTCGGTTTGTGAATCCGCTACTGCCTGCTCAGGGGGCTCCTATGTTGAATTATTGCTGTCGAATGATGTGCTCATTCCTGATCCTGTTGTCCGTCGGCACGCTGCATGCGGACGACGCTGTCAGTACGGATTCCGCTCCTGTTTCTAAACGGTATGTGAAACGTGCCGATCATGATCCCAACGGAATTGGCAAATTCTACATGGATCGTGAGATCGCTCACGTGATGGGATTTGCGGGCGCGGAGTGGCTGGAGCGGTCAAGTCGCGAAGAGGAAGAGCGGCTGACTTTGCTGATTCGTTCATTGCATCTCAAGCCCGGTGATGTTGTGGCTGACATCGGGGCAGGCAGCGGTGTTATTTCCATGCGAATGGCGGAATTGCTTCTGCCGAATGGCACAGTGATGGCGGTGGATGTGCAGAAGGAAATGCTGGAACGTCTGCGTGCGAACTGTGACGCCATGGGAGTTCGCAATGTGGAACCTGTGAAGGGAACTCAGAAAACCACCGGCCTGAAAGATGCCAGTATCGACCTTGCTATTATGGTCGACGTTTATCACGAGTTCGAATACCCCTATGAGATGCTGGCCGATATTTCTCGAGCGATGAAGCCGGGCGGCCGTGTGGTGTTTGTAGAGTATCGAAAAGAGGATCCGACGGTTCCGATTAAAGAAGTGCACAAGATGTCTCAGGTGCAGGTTCGTCGGGAAGCTGAACAGCCGGAGTTCGGTCTGCATTGGTCAGAAACGATTCATGTGCTGCCACGCCAGCACATCATTGTCTTTCAAAAACAGAAATGATCGGCACCGTTGTGCTGACGTGAACGCAAGCCGCCTGGGTGTGTGTTGCGGTAAGAAGCTGGTGACGACTTTGGCTCGTGACGACATTTATTCTCTGCCGATGAACCGTGTCGGTGACTTTCAGTTCGACGCGCACGTGGTTCAGGTGTTTCCTGACATGATTGCTCGTTCTGTGCCTGGCTACGCGTCGATTTTATCGATGATCGAGCAGTTGGCCGCAAGGTTTGTCCGCCCTTCATCAACAGTCTGGGATCTGGGATGCTCGCTGGGCGCGGCCACACGATTAATTCGACTAAGATCGCCGCGCAACTGCGTGGTGCATGCGGTCGACAGTTCCGCCGCTATGATTGAGCGGCTGCGAATTCTGCTGGCGGAATCCAGTGATGAAGGTTGTCCTGTAGAACTGCACGAGTCCGATTTGCAGGCGGTGGAAATTCGCGACGCTTCATTTGTTGTGCTGAATTTGACACTTCAGTTCGTGGCGGCCGAGCGACGGGCGGCTGTGATTCAGCAGATCTATGATGGACTACTGCCAGGCGGCGCGTTGCTGCTGTCTGAGAAGCTTTGTTTTGAAGACTCGCAACAGCAGTCGCTGCTGACCGATCTGCATCATGATTTTAAGCGGGCGAACGGGTACAGCGACCTTGAGATCGCTCAGAAGCGAACTGCGATTGAAAATCGCCTCATTCCCGAAACGATGGAGACTCATGTTCAGCGATTGAAACAGGCCGGTTTCACAACCGTGGCCCCGTGGTTTCAGTGCTTCAATTTTGCATCGATTCTGGCCGTCCGGTAGTTGTGTGGGACGAAATGCCGTGGCAATTATTTACGGGCGTTCGCGGAGTTCCGTAAATTCCTGAGTGACGCGATTCCATTCGTTCGTCAGCGTCGACAGAACATCGGGATTCACGGACGACAAGTCCTTCTGCTCGGCTCGGTCTGACGTCAGATCATAAAGTTCCCATGGCTGATCTTTTGCGGCAACAATCTTCCACTGCCCCATTCGGAGCGCACGATTTCCTTCATGCAGCCACCATAACGATTGATGTGTTGCTGCTGTATCAGTATTGAATGACTCTGCCAGACTCCGTCCCGAGGAAGGTGGAACTTCAGCATCATGCGAGGTGAGCGGCAATTTTCCGTTCGCCAGTTCCATAATGGTCGGGACAAGATCAATCACGTGTCCCGGCATGTGTCGCAGTTCGCCCCGAGCCGCAATGCCGGCGGGCCAGTGGGCAATCAGCGGCGTGGAAATCCCGCCTTCGTGCACCCATGTTTTGTGGCGGCGGTGAGGCGTGTTGCTCACCGTTGACCAGCCGGGGCCCAGGCACAGATGAGTAGCCGCAGAACCCGGCGAAGCGGCTGAGTCATGGCCATCGTCGCGGACCATCATTTCGGCCGAAGCACCGTTGTCAGACAGAAACAGGATCAGAGTGTTGTCGAGTGACTGCATCGCTCGCAGCTGTTCGACAATGCGACCGATTTCCTGGTCCATGCGATCCACCATGGCGGCGTGGATCGCCATCTTGGTGGCTTGAAATCGCTTCTGAGAATCGTTCAGGTCGACCCATGCAACTGGCAGAATGATCTCGGCAGGGCCAAATTTCCTGACCTGTTCCGGAAACGCATAAGGCGGCCCCAGTGTGCGTTCTGGTTCGCTCAACGTTCCGGCGACGAGACCTATCGATTGCATGCGGTTCCAGCGAGACTGTCGAATAACTTCCCAGCCTTCCAGATAGCGATCGGCATACTTTGCGATATCCTGAGGAAGAGCGTGCAAAGGAAAATGCGGAGCAGTGAATGCGACGTACTGAAAGAACGGTTTCTCAGGCGTTCCCGTCGCATGCTCCTTCAGGCAGCGGATCGCGTGGTCGGCAATCGCGATCGTCGAGTAATAACCAGCATCTGAATTAACGGGAGGCAATGGGCGTCCGTCTTCCTGATGTTGCTGTGGATGAAAGTAACGGCCCTGATCCTGTAGTTCGTAGCTGCGATCAAAACCGCCTTCTGCCGGGGTACCGTCGACGTGCCACTTTCCTGAATAATAGTTGCGATATCCCAGCGGCTTCAGCAGATGCGGCAAAAGCGGAGCCCAGGCGGGGCGGCGAAACTTAGGGCCTGCACCACCCGGAACGGTGGGCAGAGCATCGCGGTGAATCTGCTGTGGATAATATCCTGTTAACAAAGCCGCTCGAGTGGGCCAGCAGCGAGCAGTGTTATAGAATGCTGTGTAACGAAGGCCTTGTGCGGCCAGTTGGTCCAGATGAGGTGTTGCGATTTCACTGCCGTAACATCCAACGTCAGAATATCCAAGATCATCCGCAAGAATGATCATCACGTTCGGTTGGGATGCTGCCTGCCGAACGGTAGTCTCTGCCGCCTGAAGCGGGCCGCACGTGGCCTGTGCGAACAATGTGAACAGGACTGTCTGGATGAGAAGAAAAATGCGAGCACTCACGGTGACTGGCTCCGGATGGGATTGGATGACATAAAGGAAGAGTGTGCCAGATTGTGATTGTCTCGCATGCTAATACCAAAGCGGCCGGTTTTCGAGACACTCTGCGATGGAGCCGGCGAGAAACAGACAGGGTGACGAGACGATGATTTTTGTATGAGCACTTCGGCTTCCTCACAACATTCGGTCACGATCACTCTGGCCGGCGAATCCGTCAGACTCATGCCGCAAAGAGCGGTGTGGTGGGAAGACCGCAGGACCGCATTTGTTGCCGATCTGCATTTCGGAAAAGAAGCTGCGTTTCGATCGGCCGCCATTCCAGTTCCCGACCAGACGCTGCGGACGCTCGATCAATTGTCCGGGCTGGTTGCAGAAACTTCGATAGAACGACTGGTGATTCTGGGCGATCTCATTCATTCTCGACGAGGACGATGCGAACGGACCTTTGCACTGATCACGGACTGGCGAGCGAGGCATAGTGAGCTGCAAATTGATCTCGTTCGAGGCAACCACGATCGGTCATCGGGAGATCCGCCTGCGGCATGGAGAATCGCGTGCGTCTCTGAACCGTTTCCAATGCCGCCATTTCTTTTACGCCATCATCCGGAATCCGGGGACTCCGAAGGGATATTGGCCGGGCACCTGCATCCTATGGTGCGATTGTCGGGCGCCGGCAGGGACTCTGCCCGGCTGGCGTGTTTTCTGCTAAGGAACGGCATCCTGCATCTGCCCGCATTCAGCAGTTTTGTGGATGGTGCTGTCATCCGTCCCGTGCAGGGAGACCAGATCTATGGAATTTGTGAAGCTCGCGTGCTTACGCTGCTATGAATTGAAACCGTGCTTCGTTTTTCTGCAAAAAATCATGCGGCAGGCAGAAGATAGTGGTTCATGCTGGCAGCTTGTTCCCGAGAATCGGCCGATGCGGTTTAAGCTGTTTGTCATGTTTCGTCTCATTTTTTTGACCACGGGAGTATGTTGCCTGTCAGCCACACGTAAACCCTCATAACGATTTCTCGCAGAAAAAAGACTGCGGGCTATGTTCCAGACAGACGCTGATTCGCTTGTGGGTTCACGACCTTCTATTTTCGAGCGACCTTTGCAGGCAGCGTTACCTGGAAACAAGCCATGTCAAGCACCAAGACGTCGTCTGCTGATTCTGTCCTGGACGAAATTCGTTCCACGATTGCCTCGTTTGAATCGCTTCGCACCGCGGGTGGGATTCAGAAAGACGGCAGTGCGATTCCATCGCCTCCTGCTATGCCAAATCCATTTTCTTCCCTGCTGAACGCGGCCGCCGTCGCAACCGCAGCTCCCGTTTCACCACGGCCGCCAGCGTCGACAGTTCGATCAGGACTCGCAGGAATGTCGCCGTCATCAGCTCAGGACAACAGCGATGAGGATACGATCACGCAGTCTCAGTTCCATAAGCCTGCAGCGGAGTCGACCGACGAAACTTCAGCCAACCGCGGACCAGCACGCGGGGTGTTTTCAGTGCGAACCGTCGACAAGTCCGCGAAAATCATGATTGTCGATGACGAGCCATTGAACGTGATGACGTTTCGTCAGC
>QWOO01000250.1 GCA_003669615.1 Planctomycetota bacterium | reverse complement strand
TTCTGAAGCAGGAACTCTGCATGATTCAATGCCCGATCAATTCGAAGACGAAGTTCCCGCTGCTCGGTCTCATCCACCGAGGAAACAGGAAGATCCGTCAGCAGTTGCATGGTGTTGCGAAGCGAGACTTCCTCAGCATCCACATGCACCAGCAAGGCTCGCAGATGCTCAGGGTAGAGTAGGCGCTGCGACTGCACCGGAGCGGAATTGCTCATTGCGGTATCCCTCGATTCCTTTCGATCTTCGTTCGGCTGCCAACTGTGGGTTGACATGTTCTTCCAGCTGCCTCATTGCAGCAGGAGAACGGAACAGCTGCTCGATACCGGTGTCAGAGGATTCAGCCAGATGATCGCCCATGAACGTGTCGAACAGACCGCCATAGGTGTCACTGCCCTCACCGGTAAACAGCCCCCCCCCGGAGTCTGTTTCGCGCAGCTGTTTAATCATCATCGACAGGAAGAGCCCCTCGAACTTTTCGATGGCTCCTTCCATCCGTGCAGAATTCAAAGAATCCATGCTGGCAGACTTCACCGATGCTGCCGAATTCTCTGTCTTAACAGACTCGGTAACTGAACTGGTAGGGTTTATGCTGATCGCCATTCTGGAGACTTTCCTGATCGAAGAACAATGCGATAACGAATGTCGGGCCGATTACTTCAACTCCAGTTCTGCATGCAGAGCGCCCGACTCTTTTAACATCTGAAAGATAGAACTCAGGTCACGAGGACTAACACCCAGAGCATTCAGTGACGTTGCCAGGTCGCCTACTGTGACATTTTCTTCGAGCACATTGATGATGCCCGGCTGTTCCATTACATCGACAGTGCCTCGGTCGACCGTTGTGGTTTCGCCGTTGCTGAATGCGTTAGGCTGCGACACTTCCGGTGTCTTAGTCGTACTGACAATCAGGTTTCCGTGAGTAATCGCCACCTGTGAAAGTTTCACATCGGCTCCAATCACGACGGTACCGGTTCGCTCGTTAATGACCACGCGTGCGACGCCTGAAGGTTCAATCATCAACTCCTGACACTCGGCGATAAATCGGTACGGATCGCTGAGTGAATCCGATGGAATCCTTACCGCGACTGTTGCCGGATCGATCGTGGCCGAACAGCCGGGACAGTACAGGTTCAGTGCTTTGCTCATACGATTTGCGGTTGCAAAAGTAGGGCTGCGAAGATGAAAGCAGAATACATCACCTTCAAAGATGCAGCACGGAATTTCTTCTTCCACAACCGCACCTATAGGTATGCGACCAGTGGTTGGATGATTCTTGGTGACGCTGGCCGCCGTGCCCCCAAAGTCGCCGCCGTTGATCGACACATTGCCTGAAGCAATTGCGTAGACCTGCCCGTCAACTCCCGACAGAACGGTTTCTGCCAGCACACCTCCGTTGAGACTTTTCGCGTCATCCAAAGTAGCGACCGTGACATCCAGCCGCTGGCCGCTCTTGGCGTGTGCCGGAATCACCACCTGAACCCCGACGACTGAGATATTGTTCGTCTTGTCCTGTGACCGCTGAATGTTCTCTCGCAATGTGGGATCAGCTCGGTTTCCCATTTTTTGCAGCAGCAGAAGCGCGAATTGTTTTGTCGTGGGACTGGAACCACCTGTTCCGGCAAGTCCGTAGACGAGACCAAGACCCGTGATCACATTCGGATGCTCGCCCTTGATCGTCGTAATGTCCTTGATCGGTACCGTGGGACCGCCACCAGCGAGCAATGGTCCGTTTGTCAGCATGATGCAGGCAAAGATTGCCGAGCCAGCAGACTTTAAACGACCGACTGTTTTATGCACGCTTGAAGTTATCATCAGTGGATCCTTGTCTCTGCGTTGCAATGGGCTCATCAGGTCTGATCGGATTTCGAGTTGGCGAGTGAGCGATGCCGTCTGGAAAGACAGATGATTAAAATGGCCATACTTTGTTAGCTGCGCGACCGAACCAGCCCTGGCGAGTGAATCGTCGCGATGCGCCTTCGCCTTCGTAGACGGTTCTGAGGTCCGCAATGTATCGAGAGTGAATCTTGTTATCCGGACCGAGGTCGATGGGACGAACCACGCCCGACATCACGAGCGTTCGCTGCTCACCGGCGATGGTAAGACAACGTCGGCCGGCGATCACCATGTTGCCGTTGGGCAGCACATCGACAACTGTTACGGTCATATGGTCCGTGTACTCGCGGGAGTCTCGGTAACTGGCGTTTCCCGAAAACGCTCGCTTTGCAGAGTTGGCAACATCCAGTGACGCATTGGCGGCCTGCTCCGCAAGGCCACCGCCTGACCCAGCTTCGAAATCCGAATTTACACTGTTACTGCTGGCTTTATCCATCGAGTTCTTTTCGGTGTTCTGAACGTCGCTGGATTCACTGATGATCACGGTAAGCAGATCGCCGACACTGCGGGCGCGTGAGTCGTAGAAGAGGTACGCACGCTGCGGATCTCGCTTCTTCCAGAGCGAATCGGCATGGAGGAGCGGCATGGAAATCCCAGCTCCCATGAGACAGATTAGGAAAACGCGTCGCCGAGTTAACTTGTTCATCATCTTCTCTCATTCATTCTCAGCCGCCAGTACGCCGCGGCACAGTGCAGTTCAACAGGCAATCACCCGCGTCGCGTTAGCGAATCTTGATACGAACAGCGCCCGGTGAGACGACCTGGCCCACGATCTCCTGTCCGGAGTCTCTGTTTTTCAGTTTGATGAATTCACCCAGATTTCCGTTCTGCATGGCTTCAGCATTGCGGAAAACTGTTTCCAGTCGACCGGCAACCGCGTAGACTCGCACAAGCTCGCCCCTGGCAACCATGGTGCGTGCACTTTTCTTTGCGGCCTGAATGTCTCGCATCTGCAGCACACTGCCGGCAGAAACGCTCGATTTCACCTGTTGGCCGATCACCTGAGTAACATCCAGTTCGTCCATTTCCGCTGGCAGAAAACGATTCTCAAACTGAACCGTGTATTCATCCAGCGGCATATCGCGAGTCAGTGAAACCTTCGCCACGGCCACTCGATGCCGCTTTCGAACTTCAAGCGTCGCCGGACGAGTGGTAATAATTTTTTCATCCTGCCAGATCTGAATCTGAACCTGGACAACTCCAAGTCCCTTGCGAGGCGGGACGACGATAAGCTTCTGACCGTCGCCGTTTCTGATCTCCGGTGGAAGGGTCTGAATGAACGCATTCTGAAGACGAACGGTCACGTCCTTTTCATCCACGCCCATCATCTGTGCCATGGTCAGCAGCGCCTGACGTTCCACGTCTGTGTCGGTAAGGCGATCAGGTGGCTTCACGGTCACAGAACATTCATTTGAGCCCGATAATGTGAAATCGTCGTAGCTCAGCCCGGCCAGAATCAGACGAATGTTCACCTTGTGTGCGTCGAACGAATCGCTTTCGCCTTCCTGCGACATCAGATGCACTTCAATCGCGCCCAGCTTTTCGGTATCAACTCTGTCGCCAACCAGCGTGGCGACGTCCTGAAGCCGGACCTGCGATGAATGCACCGTCGCTTCCGGCTTCAATTGGATTTCCACATGGCCCGCGAGAGCGATGCCGTTGTTGAGGACGAAAAGTCCGAAAGTGAATGTCACAACACCAGCGATGAATGAAGAAGCATGCCGCATCAGATTACCTCACGATATCAATGGATGTAGAAAGCATCTCATCACCGGCGCGAATCGCCCTGGAGTTCACCTCATAGGCACGCTGAGCACTGATCAGCGAAATTAGTTCGTTGACCACCTCGACATTCGAACCTTCCAGCGACCCTGATCGCAGGATTCCGTAGCCGGTTTGGCCAGGTGTGTTCGGAATGGGCTGCCCGGATGCCACTGTCGATGCGTAGAGATTGCTGCCTTCGCTGGATAACCCGGCCGGGTTCAAAAAAGTGGCAATCTGAATTGAGCCCAGTGCTGTCGGTGCAACGTCTGAGCCGGTCTGAGCACCCTGAATTGTGCCATCCGCTCCGATCGTGATCTTCGTGATATCAATGCCCGGAGGAATGGTGATGTTCGGCACCAGCGGATAGCCGTCCGAATTCACAACAAGCCCCGCATCGTTCATGCGAAAGCTTCCGTCTCGTGTATAACGACTTTCTCCGTTCGGGATCTGCACCTGGAAGAATCCGTCCCCTTCGATCGCAAGGTCCATAGGGTTACCGGTTTGCTCGGCAGTGCCTGTCGCAAAATTCTTGTTGGTCGAGACGACACGTACGCCGTTGCCAATCTGAAGACCTGTCGGAGAAACCTGGCCGGTCGTGACCGCGGTTCCCGGTGCTCGGTAGGTGGTGTACACCAGGTCTGCAAAGTCGACTCGACTGCGTTTGAATCCAGTCGTGTTGACGTTCGCGAGATTGTTCGCGGTGTTGTCAATCATCAATTCCTGGGCTTTCATGCCCGTGGCACTCGTATAGAGAGCTCTTAACATGGAGGGGTTTTCCTTTTCCGGGATGATGCGAGGAAGAAATCAGAACGTTTGAAAAAATGAAGCCTGGATGAACGCGGAGACGCAGTCGGCCGTTCCTGCGTCGATTACTATCGCAGGCCGATCCGACGCTGGATCGATTCGGCGATGGTGTTGAGAGCTTTCTGAGCGGCTTCCTGATGACGTGAGGCGGAGATCAGGTTGAGCATTTCGTCGATCGAAGATGTGTTCGACAATTCCAAATGGCCCTGCAACACTTCCACCGCCGCAGGCTGCGGGATCGCATTTCCAGTCGCGGCAAACAGCGACGCTCCGGCGGGTGCAAGCACGCTGTTGTCTGCAAACTGCACAAGGGCCAGCTGACCGAACTCCTGCCCATTCGAGTACAGTCGGCCGTCGCGTGAGATTTCGACCGATTCGGTCGTCGCATCGGCGGGCAGCACAATCGGTCCCGCGACACCCATCATGGGCAGATTATCAATCGTTGTCAGCTGGCGATCGTTGTTAACGTGAAGCGACCCGTTGCGAGTATAAAGCGGCCCATCAGGACCCTTAACGGTCATAAAACCTTCACCACTCAACGCAAGATCAAGAGACCGTCGTGTTTCATCAAAATGTCCCTGCGTGAAGTCATAGGCGATCGGATCGGTGGCTGTGCCCAGCTGTTTGGAGGTGTAAACTCCGTCGGACGAACCCGACAGCGGTGGCATCAACGAGTCGAATGTGGTCTGCGACATTACCTGTCTGCGATGACCGGGCATCTGAACATTGGCAAGATTCTCTGAAGCCATTTCGTGACGGCGAGTCGCTGCGTCCATGGCGGTCGCCGCGCTGTAAAGTCCTGAAATCATCTGCAATCGTCCCTGATTGAGTCGCCCCCGCGCCTACCGTGGCGCAGGAAGCCTCAGCCAATTCTGCAATTTGCAGGCCGAAGTCTGCGGCAGATTCTGCAACGATGCGGATCGTGGCGATTTTACCGGGAGTTCGGGTTGATCGGACTGGGTAATCTGTCCGGCAGCATTCAAAAACGGCAGAGGAAGGGAAAAGTTTTCCCTCCGGTGACGGGAAAAAATTTCCCTGCCGACAAAACTTACCTTCGTCGGTCAAGGCTTCACCGAGCAACTCGAGAACACTCATTAACGGCTGCTTGATCCCTGTCAAAAACAAGGACCCGTCACCTGATGTGACGGGTCCTTGAAAGGATGCTCTATTTATCCCTGCCGTTCGTTCAGTCGCCCGAGCCCCACAGAGTGGAGATGTCTACGTACATCACGAACAAAAACAGTGAGATAATAAACAGCAGGCCAACGCCGT
>QWOO01000228.1 GCA_003669615.1 Planctomycetota bacterium | reverse complement strand
TGCTGGCGTTTCAATGTCTCGTGTTTGCTGGCGTTTCAATGTCTCGTGTGCTTGTTGTCGAAGATCAAACAAACCTTCGCAGAGGCATGGTGTCTGCCATGACCGAGGCAGGCTTTGTGGTAGAAGGTGCCGCCACGCTGGCTGAAGCAGCGGAACACATCAAGTCGATGCCCGACATTGTCATCCTTGATATCATGCTGCCTGACGGAAACGGTTTGGACTGGTTGAGCGCGGTGCGACGCGACAAGAACCATGTTCCAGTGCTGCTGCTCACCGCACGGGATTCCATCGAAGATCGCGTCACAGGGCTCGACTGCGGCGCGGACGATTATCTGATCAAACCGTTCTCGATCGATGAGCTGCTTGCAAGAATGAGGGCTCTGCTTCGACGACCATCTGTAGAAACTCCGAAAGAAGTTTTGACTGTGCAGTTTCAGGACATTCAGGCTGACCTGATGTCAAGAACTGTACTTCGCAGCGGTCGCTCGATAGAACTTCAGCAGCGACAATTCGAATTGCTTGTGTTTCTGATGCAGAATAAAAATCAGATTGTCACCCGCGAAATGATTGCGGCCAACGTCTGGAAACAGTCTGACGCAACGTGGACCAATGTGATCGAAGTGCACATCAATCACCTTCGAAAGAAGCTGGAACTGCCCGGCAGCACTCCCATTCTGCAAACGGTGCGCGGTCAGGGATATCGAATGGGGGACGCCCTGTGAGTACGCTTTCCATCCGCTGGAGACTGTCGCTGGTCTTTGCCCTTGCCGTAGCAGGAATTGTAATTGCGTTCGGAATTATTCTGATTCTGATCACTCGCCAGCAGTTGTTGGCGCGAACCGATGCCGCACTTCGTGAAGAATTGCGTGAACTCCTTTTGGAAGCCGCTCTTCATCAGTCTGTGAATGATTTTCAGACTGCCGCTCAAACACGTTTTTACCATCACGACATCTATGATTTTGCTGTCGTTGACCAGCAGGATTCGATCGTCTTTGTCAGTGCCGGCCTTACTCCCGAACGGGGACTTCAGCTGGCGAATGACCATGGAACGAAGTCCGCTGTTTTCTCTACCCATCAACTTTCCGAGTCTTCCACCGTTCGATCGGCGCAGTCCGAGTTGAACAGCAAGTTTGGCAATCTTCGAGTCTTCTCGGTCACATCGCTGCAACCATTGTTGACGGAAATGCGAACGTTGCAAACGGTCGCGGCTTGCCTTGTGCCTGTTTGGCTGATCATTGCTGTGGGGGTCGGATACACAATCGCTGGAAGAGCACTGGCTCCGGTCACCGCCATTTGTGAAACCGCAAACGCGATCACAATCGACAGCCTGCATCGCAGGATTGAAGTGCCGAATCCGCACGATGAACTGGGGACACTTGCGGAAACTCTAAATTCACTGATCGCTCGCCTGGATCGGGCCGTAGGGGAAATTAAACGGTTCACGGCTGATGCGTCGCATGAACTTCGAACTCCGCTCGCAGCTTTGAAACTGGAGGCTGAGCTGGCTCTTCGCAATGAACGCAGTCCACATCAATATCGTGCGTCGCTTGGTGTGATCGTGGAAGAAACAAATAGACTCTGCCGACTCGCGGATCAATTGCTCAACCTGAGCCGCGAGGATGCCGGCGTGGTTCAGCCCATGGAAGACCGAGTTCCACTTCACGCAGTTTTGTCCGATCTTATTCAGCAGCTGCAGCCGCGAGCCTTCGAAAGATCGATCAAACTGACAGCTGACAGGATTTACCCGTGTGAGGTTATTGGCAACGATATACGACTTCGGCAGGTCTTCCTTAACCTGCTTGAAAATGCACTAAAATTTACTCAGGCCAACGGCTCAGTTCGCGTCCAATGCGAGTGCCACGAAGATATGATCGTCTGTGGCGTTCAGGATACAGGAACTGGTATTGCAGCCGAACACCTCCCGCTCATCTTTGGCCGCTTCTATAGAGCCGACATGGCTCGAAACTGCGAGTCCGGTGGCGTCGGGCTCGGCCTTTCGATCGCGCAGCGCATTGTGAAGGCGCATGGCGGAACCATCGATGTCTGCAGTGAAGTGAACTGCGGAACGTCGGTCGTGGTGACGTTGCCGGGCAGAATGATTCCGTCTTCAGCAGACACAGACAGTGGTTCTGCGGAGATTTTAACAGCAGTTCAACATTCGGAGATGACCGCATAATGCAGCGATTTGCATCTGGCCGCAGGAATCAAATATGTGGGATGGCAAGAGCCGTCTGCTGCGCATTCCTGACATTCTCTGTCGGATGTCAGAAAGCTCCCGGCGAAGCCGCTAAGGCTGCACCTGTTTTACCGGCGAAGACAACGCATCCGGTTTCGGAGGCAACGCTCAATACGATTGAGCTGACAGAAGACGCCGTGCGACGGTTGGGGATTGAGACCCAGCCGATCGAAGAACGCAGCATGCCACGATTTCGTACGTACGGTGCGGAAGTGGTCTTGCCGGCCGGAGCCTCGGTGATTGTTTCAGCGCCGCTCGCCGGAACGGTGAAGCTTAAGCAGGATCAGGCGATGCTCTCTCCCGGTCAGCGCATCGAGAAGGGCTCGGAAGTGCTGCAGCTTGTTCCGATGCTGTCTCCCGAACGCGATGTACTGACTCCGGCCGAACGTATTCGTTTTGCGGAAGCTAAAAACACGATTGCTCAATCGCAAAATGATGCGGCCGCTCAGGTGCAGCAGTCGCAGGTTCAGGTCGAGGCCGCTCAGATTGCTTTAGATCGTGCGGAACGATTGCTGAAAGATAAGTCCGGCACCATTCGAACCGTTGATGAAGCAACCGCTCAACTTAAGCTGGCCGAGACATCTCTGGAAGCCGCAACAGCTCGCAAGGCGATTGTCGATGGGATCAAACTGGATGCGGAAGCTGGAACACTACAAGCGATTCCAATTGCCGCACCGATGTCCGGGATTTTGCGAAGTGTCCAGGTTCAGCCTGAACAAATCATGGCCGCAGGTTCTCCCATGTTCGAAATCATGAACGACACCACGCTCTGGGTCCGCGTTCCCGTCTACGTTGGCGATGTCAACAGTCTGGAACTCCGCGGCGATGCTCAGTTGGCAGCTCCGGGCGAGCGCAATGCTTCAAGTCCTGTCCGTGTGAAGCCGGTCAATGTACCACCAACGGCACTGGCTTTGGCATCGACGGTCGACGTGTATTACGAACTGCCAAACGCTAGTTCAAAATTTCAGCCGGGCCAACGTTTGAGTGCTCAGATTCGCATGCAGGGCGAATCGACGACCCTGGCTGTTCCATGGTCGGCCGTGTATCTCGACATCTATGGCAACCAGTGGGTTTACGAAAAGACCGGGGACCGCACGTTTGTACGTCGACGCGTTGAAGTGGCATTTGTCGCTGACGGATGGGCGGCGTTGAATCATGGGCCCAATCCAGAAACTTTGGTGGTAACAGCGGCCGTCGCCGAGTTGGCGGGAACAGAGTTTGGGTTTGCAAAGTGATGCTTGCGGTTGGTCTCGTGAGATTTTCATAGTCGCCTTTCGCTCTGCGAAAGCAGCGTTTATGTTCGCAACTTTCGCGGAGCGAAAGGCGACTCACAATTTCCGTTCGAAGTTTGATGGTGATTCCGTTCCGTAGAGTGAGTTCACAATGAGTTGGCTGATTGAGTTGGCACTACGAATGCGAATCGCCGTTCTGGCACTCTCGGCGTTGCTCATTGTGGTGGGACTGCGACTGGTTCCATCGATGCCGCTGGACGTATTCCCCGAATTCGCTCCGCCCTATATCGAGATCCAGACAGAAGCTCCGGGGCTGTCCGCGGAAGAGGTCGAAAACCTCGTCACGTTTCCTCTGGAGAACGCACTCATTGGAACGCCGGGACTGGAGACGTTGCGATCAAAGTCTGTGATGGGATTATCCTCAATCCGATTGCTGCTGCATCAAAATGCTGACGTCTATCGCGCACGGCAGTTGGTTCAGGAACGGCTCGCGTCGGAAAGTCCTCGACTGCCCAACGTCGCTCGGCCGCCCGTCATTCTGCAGCCATTGTCGTCATTGAGTCGTATGCTGAAGATTGGTATCTGGTCGGAGAAGCTTGACCAGAGTGATCTGACCGAACTGGCGGTCTGGACGATTCGACCTCGGCTGATGGCCATTCCAGGCGTCGCCAACGTCGCTATCTGGGGACAAAAGGATAAGCAGCTTCAGGTCATCGTCGATTCTGAAAGATTACTCGCTCACGATGTTTCGCTCGATCGAGTCCTTCAGAGTGCTCGCGATGCGGTCGCACTGGATGCAGGCGGTTTTGTGGATACGCCAAACCAGCGACTTGCGGTGCGACAGTTGTCATCCGTAAAAACGCCCGCAGAGATGGCTCGCACCGTTGTGTCGTTTAGAGACGGAGCCGCTCTGCATCTGGGAGATGTGGCCGACGTAAAGATCGGGACACCGCCCGCGATTGGCGATGCCATTATTAATGATCAGCCTGGACTCCTGCTGATTGTTGAAAAGCAACCAGCCGCCAATATGCTGGAAGTAACTCGCAAAGTTGAGGCGGCTCTGGAAGCAATGCGCCCTGGACTGAAGGACGTGGAGATCGATCCAACCATCTTTCGTCCGGCGACGTTTATCGAACGCTCGATCGAAAACCTGACATCGTCGCTTTTGACCGGATGTATTCTGGTCGTCGTAATCATCGGGTTGTTCTTATTCGACTGGCGAACAGCAATCATCAGCCTGACCGCAATTCCCCTGTCGTTGATGGCCACCATCATTTTGCTCTACTGGATGGGGCTGACCATTAACACCATGATCATTGCGGGGTTGGTGATCGCTCTTGGCGAAGTGGTTGATGACGCCATCATCGATGTGGAAAACATCGTGCGACGAATGCGGATCAACGGCACACTCGCGAAGCCGCGATCGTCCTTCCGAGTTGTCCTGGAAGCATCGTTGGAAGTTCGCAGTGCCGTGGTTTATGCGACGGTGATTATCATGCTGGTCTTTCTTCCGGTCTTCTTTCTGGAAGGACTTCCCGGCGCGTTTTTTCGTCCCCTTGCGATTGGATACGTTGTCGCCATTCTGACCTCGCTGTTTGTCGCGTTGATCGTGACGCCCGCAATGTGTCTGCTGATTCTTCCGGGGCATCAGGTGTCCGAAAAGGAGCCGCCGTTGAGCCGCTGGCTGCGAACGCCTTATCGAGCCGTGCTGCCGTGGTTTGCAATGCGTCCTAAGTCGGCGTTCATGTTCCTTGCCGGATCGCTGGCGGGGACGATGTTTGTGTTGAATGGCCTGGGGCAGGAATTTCTCCCGAACTTTCAGGAGACCGATTTTCTGATGCACTTTGTCGAGAAGCCTGGCACGTCTCTTGAGGCCATGAATCGAGTGACAATTCAAGCCAGTCGAGAGCTTCGTTCCATTCCCGGCGTGCGAAACTTTGGCAGCCATATTGGTCGAGCCGAAGTCGCTGACGAAGTCGTTGGACCGAACTTCACAGAACTCTGGATCAGCATCGACGAAGATGTAGATTACGAAGAAACGCTCGGAAAAATCCAGACCGCGGTTGATGGTTATCCGGGCTTGTATCGCGACGTACTCACTTATCTCAGAGAACGAGTCAAAGAAGTTCTGACCGGAGCCAGCTCCAGTATCGTTGTGCGAATTTACGGTTCGGATCTGAACATCCTGCGTGCCAAAGCCAAAGAAGCCGAAGCAGTGATGGCAAAGGTTGAAGGCATTAATAACCTGAAAGTGGAAGCCAACGTACTGGTGCCTCAGGTGGAAGTTAAACTGCGGCACG
>QWOO01000305.1 GCA_003669615.1 Planctomycetota bacterium | reverse complement strand
TACTTCCACGCTTGGTGAAGTGCGCCATCGGTCGGACCTGATTGTGTACTGGGCCAGTGATCCGCTGGTGACTCACCCGCGGCATATGGAACGCATCGTGAATGCCCGCGGCATCGGCGTGCCGGAAGGTCGTGCAGGTCGGCACGTCGTGGTGATTGACACTCATGAAACGGCCTCGTCAGCAACCGCCGATACGTTCCTCAAGATCGACAAGGGCGCCGACTTCGAGGTGCTGTGGGTGTTGCGAGCGCTGGTCAAGGGCGTGGAGGTGAAAGTCACAGAAGTTGGTGGCATCACCGTTGATGCGCTCCGTCAGCTGGCCGATCGAATGAAGAGCAGTCACTACGGAGCCATCTTTTTCGGAGTCAGTCTGACAGAATCGGCGACAGGCCACGCCACTGTGGAAGCGTTACTGCGGCTGGTTACAGACCTTAATCTGTTTACCCGTTTCATTGCGCGACGTATGCGAGTTCCGGGCGACGTGACGGGCGCGGACAGCGTGCTGTGCTGGCAGACCGGTTATCCGTTCAGCGTGAGTCTCAGCCGTGGCTACCCGCGTTTCAACCCCGATGAATTCTCTGCGGGGCCGATGCTGGAACGGAACGAGGTCGACTGTGTGGTACTGGTCGGCGCGGAACGCGTGAACCGATTTTCGCAGCGGGCTCAGGACAACCTCTTAAGTTTGCCCGTGATTGTGCTGGATCCTCCCAACGCCAACTGGGGCATTCGTGCTGACGTGCGTTTTCATACGGGCATCTACGGCATTCATCGTCGTGCCACGGCCTATCGCATGGATGAGATTCCGGTACCGCTGCGAAAAGTGATTGAATCTCCGCTGCCTTCGGATGACGAAGTACTGACGGGAATTCTGCAGCGCGTCCGTGGATGATCCATTTGTAAATCCGCGTTTCAGGAAGAACGGCAAGGCCGGCATCGCTAAACGCCTGAGCTGTCTTCCCACAGTGACGCTTGTTTCCTGGCGGGCGGGGGTTAACATTCCAGACGTTCGAGCAGGAGAGAGCAACGTTCTAAGACCCTCTTGCTGCGGCGTTACGCCGTGGTTGATCATTCTTTCCAACTCGTCCCCAGAGTCGTTGCTCGTTTGGCCCGTCGCGGAGTGCATTGCGACGACCAAAACAAGCCGAGGCTTTCGTCGCAATGCACTCCGCGACGGGCCCTGGTGAACGCCTCTGGTCCGCAGATCGAAGTTAGACGTTGCCTCTCCTGCGTTTTTTCCCGAAACCGTAACTATGCTGCTTCGACTGCTGCGGTTTTTATTTGGCATCTCTCCACCGACGGCACCACGCGATGTGCGATCGTCGCTGCAGGAGCGAGATCTCTCCGGGGTTCCTGGATCCACGAAATCGACTTCAGGATCTTCAGCAACATCTCTGACCACCGGGGCAGGGCGTTCCGCTCCTGCTGGATTGTCGGGACTGGACACCGATCGATTTCGTCCACAGCCGGGCACCGACCTGACGTCGCTCGGTCGCATGACGGACTGGCAATTCAGCGCTGCCGATACACGAAACCTAATCCCATCCGAAGAGTCGCCGCAAGTTCGGGCGATTGATCGAGCGATGGTGGGCATGGGACTGATCACAGAAACCGAGCTCGTCAGAATTCACGACATTGGCCGTCAGATGGCCCCACTTCTCAGCGCGGCCAGCTTCATTCAGTCGGCCGGAGCGAGCGCCGTCAAAGAATCTCGCGAAGAACGGCAGCGGCGCAAAGCGGAAAAGAAAGAGACGGCGCGACTCAAACAGATCGCTCATCTTGAACAGGTGCAGCATCGAAAAGCCACGGACATTGTGTTTCTGGGGCGAGGTGTGTCCCGGGGTCTGGCCGATCGCCGAGCCAACATCGAAAAGCTGCAGGACGCCGGCCTGCCGGTAATGTCCAGTCCGTCCGATGTTGCGAATGCCATGGGGCTGACGGTGTCGCGATTGCGGTGGCTGGCGTTCCACAGTGAAGCGCCGACGCGAGTGCATTATGTGTCGTTTGAGATTCCCAAAAAGAGCGGCGGCACGCGACGTTTGTCCGCTCCGCATCGGCAACTGGCGGCGGCCCAGCACTGGATTTTGACTCGGGTCCTGAATCTTGTGCCTGTGCACGAGAACGCTCATGGCTTTATCACGCAGCGTTCGGTCGTCACGAACGCGGTTCCGCATGTGAATTCTTCGATCGTGATCAATGCCGACCTGAAGGATTTTTTCCCGTCGATCACATTGGCGCGAGTCGACGGTTTGTTTCGCAGTCTCGGCTACTCACCTGCCGTCGCCACGATTTTTGCATTGCTGTGCACAGAGTGTCCTCGACAAACCGTGCAGATGCATGGCACGACTTACTTTGCAGCAACCGGACCACGCGCCTTGCCTCAGGGAGCATGCACGAGTCCTGCGATTTCCAACAGGATCACTCATAAACTGGACCGTCGGATGTCGGCCATGGCAGCAAAACTGGGATATCGCTACACACGTTATGCAGACGATATTACCTGGTCAACATCTGATGAAAGTGCCGTTGCCGTCGGTTATGTACTCGCCAGAATTCGGCACATCGCTGAAGATGAAGGCTTTGAACTGAATCACGCCAAGACTCGCGTGCAGCGACGCAGTCAGCAGCAGTCCGTCACGGGTGTGGTCGTCAATGATCAGCTGGGAGTGGCTCGCGAAACCGTGCGAACGATTCGCGCCATTCTGCACAATGCGGAACGCACGGGACTGGCCTCACAGAACCGAAACCAGCATCCTCAGTTTGAAAGCTGGCTAACTGGCATGATTGGCTGGATATCGATGGTCAATCCGGAACAAGGGCAGAAACTCCGTCAGCACTTCGATAAAGTCAGAGGCTCGTGAGAGCTCAATGAAGAGCGTGCAAAAACGTCAAACCTTGTGAAAGACTAACCGATGCTTTCTCAAACCAGCGCCTTCCTGACTCGCAGCATTCGACAGGAATCTCGACTTCTGTCGCACCACATGATTCGTTGCGGAATGGTGCTGATGATGCTGTATCTGCTGGGCTTGCAGGTCATCAATACACCTCGACTGGGCGCGTCGGGCCTCGACCTTATCGGCAATGTGATGAATTGTTGCTACTGGTGCCTGACGTTGCTGGGAGTCATGTACTTTTCGGTCGCCATTACCGAAGAAAAGGAAGAAGAGACACTGCCGCTGCTGCGAATGACAGGCATTCGTAATATGACACTGCTCATAGGGAAATCGATTCCTCGTCTGGCCGTTGTCGTGCTGTTGATTCTGATTGCCGCACCGTTTCTGATGCTGGCCGTCACGCTGGGCGGAGTTGTGCCCGAGCAGATTTTTGCCAGCCTGACAGGATTGCTTTGTTACGCGTTTTGCCTGAGCCAGCTGGGCCTTTTCGCCAGCACGATCGCGCGTACAAGTTCACACGCGGTGTCGGCCTCTGTGCTGCTCTGGATAGTTTTAGAGTTTGGAAGCTGGCTCCTGACCCTCTGTGCAATGGCGTTTGACGAATGGGGGTTCGGGGAACTTGCCAAGTGGTTCGTCTGGTTTTCCGGCGGCATTTGGGAACGCACGATGTGGCACGCTTCCGGCAGCTATCTGATGTTCGATCGCGGCGAGTTCCAGTGGCATCCGCAAATGACATTTCACCTGCTGGTGGGACTTGTATTCTTCGGATTGAGCCTTTGCCTGTTTGAGCGATTTAACGAACGGGCGATCGCCCAGGGTGCGGCGGCCAGCGTAACTCCAAAGAGTCTTCTGATGCGAATGGGGCTTAACAGATCTATCCCGTGGCGAACCTGGGACTCGGCGATTGAGTGGAAGTCGTTTCAGTTTCTCGCGGGTGGCTGGTTCTGGTTCTGGACGTGGATGATCGGCCTGCCTGTTGTTTCGATTTCGATCATTGTGGTGATCTCCATCCTTGTCGGTGACTTTGCTCCGGCAGAAGTCTATGGGATCTCGCTGATGATGGTCGGAACAGGCGGTCTGATTGTGTTGCTGGCACGCCTGTTTGGAAGTCTGCTCAATCGGGAGATCTATGAGCAGACACTGGTGTCACTCCTGATGCTGCCCAGAAAGTCGAGCGTTCTTTTGCGCCAGATGTCAACGGGGCTGCTTCCTTTTGTGATGCCTCCCGTTGTCTGTTTCGGGCTCGGCTATCTGTGGATGCTGATGTCTGAACCTCGTTTTTTTGAAGACACCATTGAGCTGATCTTGGAACCGTGGTTTTGGGCGACGCTAAGCTGGGCGGTGGTCACCGTTTTTACCGGGACGTTGCTGTCGGTCTATTTTCGGCACGGTGGAATGATGGTCGGAATGGCGTTGTGCGTGTTCATCCTTCCGTTTATGGGCGGCATGTTAATCGCCGCATTCGGAGGAGTAGTGTTTGGAGGTATCGGAGCTGCGGACGACTTCTTTCAATACGTCGTCCCAGTCTTTCTGATGATGCTTCATCTTGCCATGTGTCTCGCGATCTCCAGGTCCATACTCAGGCGTGTGGAGGAGCTCGGGGCGAAATAATGGCCGACCGCAAATCGTACTTTGAACCGCCAACAAAACCGTAGCTGGACTCGTGAGAGTTCAGAACCCGTCCGAATTCTCACGAATCCGGCCACGTGCGATAGCTGTTCTGAATCCGGCTACGCGAAAGCTTTGTCAGGCGTTCTTAGAGACAAAATCAGAAACGCGGGCGGTCCCGCTCTGAAGCTGAGTTCGCAATTCTTCGGCATCCAGTGCAGTCAACGGACTGATTTCCAATGGCCGATCGTCGGACACGACATGGCCCGCAGCGGTGAGCCATTCTCGGGCGATTCGATTCAACGCAGCTCGTGAAGTGTCGGCCGAATCGGCGCCCGATTTATTCTTCACCGGGTTGAACTCCCGCTCGCGATTGCCTTCCACAATCAACGTGCGTTCGGCCAATGGCAGGGCATCAAAAATGAATCGTTCAAGCTTGATCGCATTGGGATTGGCAGCATCCGATGGCTGAACCAGCTGACCACTGGAATCAAGGAAAGCCACATTCTTGCGAGCCACATGCAGCGGCAGGCGACATCCTTCTTCTGCGAGCTGTTGCAGAAACGCCCGTTCGAACACATGGATCGCCGTGTTGCCGGCCCAGAAAATCCACTGGCCGCTGGCATCGCACGACGCGGCCTGTTCGGGAGTCAGCTCACTGTACTCAATAATTTCCGTATGCCCGTTCACGTCCACGAGCACGCCCATGCGTTCTGTCGGGCTGGACTTACAAACTACGTTGGTTGTCAGCATCGACTTCTGCTGGGCATGAAAACCGATCAGAGCGGGATCGGCAATAATCACAGTCGGGTTGTCGACCTGATGATAAAAGACATGTTCAACGCCGTCCCGCTGCATCCGATCCAGCAGCCCGGAATTCTTCAGAGCCATGATCAGTCCGCCGTGACCATCCGGCGACAACGACAGACTGGCAGGACTGCTCAGCAGAATATTGCCCGTTGCCGCATCGAGCGCGGGCAGGCTTCCCTGCATGAAGAAGGCAATGGAGTCTTCGGGCATGTTGAAGAATTTGTTGGCTTTAAAGAACTCGACGGTCTCATCATGAGTCGCATCGCTGGTCATGATGAACCACGGAATGCTGGCTTGATGACGTTTGCGTCGGGCCAAAATCTGTTCAGCAAAAATCGTGAACAGCGTACGATCGGAAACAGGCCCGATGGGAAACATGCCCTTGGGATGATCGAAGCCCAGTCGAGTTCCCTGTCCGCCAGCGACAGTGACGACTGCCACTTTGCCAGCCTGCAGACGAACTTC
>QWOO01000115.1 GCA_003669615.1 Planctomycetota bacterium | reverse complement strand
CTGTTTGTCACAAACTACCTTGAACATCAGGTCCGAACCTGTTCGAGTCTGTCTGGCGGATATCGGGATTTTTGCAGTCCCCTGCTCTACAATCCCACCACAGACACTCTGTACCGAAACACCTCCGGCGATTCGTTGAAGGATGCAGCCGCCAGAGAAGGTAGCCAGCTTCTAACCCGGCCTATTCCAATGCCGAGCTTTGAGGATGTGACGATGGCTTCCGGAATCGGCAGTCAGACGACGGCCGGCATGGGCGTTCTTGCTGCAGATCTCACTGGCGACGGCTGGAGCGATATTTATGTGGCCAGTGATCAACGGCCCAATCGACTTTGGGTCAATCAGAGGAATGGATCTTTTGTCGACCAGGCAGTGCTGCGAGGATGCGATGGAGATTTTCTCGGACGAATGCAGGCGAGTATGGGAGTTGCATTCGGAGCCGTGACCTCCAATGAACAGGAGGACATTGTTGTGTCACACCTCAGCGGTGAGTTCCATGCGGTCTACGCGGCCGGACAGGACAGTATGTTTACTGATCGAAGTCGCGAAACGGGAATCGGCATCCAGACTCGCCCATTCACGGGATTTGGAGTGGCGATTCTGGACCTGAACTTTGACGGGACCAGCGAAGTGATCACAGCCAATGGTCGCGTCATGCGGCAGGAGGGCGTTCCTGAAAACAGCGTTAATTTTTGGGAGCCTTATCAGGAGCCACTGCAGGTTTTAATGCCACGGGAAGGTCGATACGAAGATGTTCAGGGGTTTACCGACGACTTGCGTCACGTGGCTCGTGGACTTGCTGTCGGTGACCTTGATCAGGATGGTGATTCGGACGTGGTCGTAACGGTGCTCGGTGGGCCCGCGATTGTTTTGAGAAATGATTGTGTCAAGATTGGTAACTGGATTTCTCTAAGGGCGGTTGATGAAACACTTGGAGGCCGGTCGTGTCCTGCCGCAAAGATTCAGGTGAGTGTCGCGGGCAGGAAGATCACGAGAACTCTGCAGCCGTGTCAAAGTTATGCGAGCACTCATTCGGACCTTATTTGCATTGGGCTGGGTGATGTTCAGTCGGTTGAGTTCGTGGATGTCTTTTGGCCGCATGGCGACCTGGAGCCCGAGCGTTTTTATCCGAATGTCGACAGTGGATTCCTGCAGGTGAATGGCAAACATCCGCTACAATACGGCGAAGGTCGGCGTCCTTAACGAGCGAGCGTTCGCCGTAGTCATGATGCTGGAACTTTATTTTTTGCGTGGATGCATGCCGGATGCATGTGTATTTGAATCAGCGACGTCTCCGAATATTGGCGACGTACACGCGGATCTCTCAGCGGTTTATGCGAGATTCGCTGGTCGTCCAGAAATTCGCTGGCGTTAACTGTTGAAGGTTCAGGAATTCACAGGCGGACATCTACACCATGCAGATACTACGATGGTTTACCAATCGCTGCTGGCGAGTGACTATTCTCTCGGTGCTTTTGATGGGATGCGGCCGACATCAGACTCCGCCGAAGGAATCAATTCCCGCCCCTCCACTGCCGGATCTTTCAGCCGCGTATCCTGAAGTAGCAGAAGCGGTCCGGGGCCGATTCAAGATTGTAGAAAACCATCCGAATTCTGCAGGTGCGTGGGGCCGGTATGGGATGACACTGGACGCACACGAGTTTCGTGAGCAGAGTGTTGTCTGTTACAGCATCGCGAGTCGGCTGGATCCAGGTGACATCCGATGGCGGTACTATCTGGCAATGCAGCTTCGCAATTCAGACCCGGATCAGGCTTTGGCCATTGTGGAGGCAGCATCGACGGGTAACCAAGGTGGGCTGCCGGTTCTGCTGTTAAAAGTCGCTTTGTTTCGGGAGCAGGGGCGGAATGCTGAAGCTGAACAGGCACTGCGTGCAGCGCTGAAAACCGATGAATCCAATCCTGCTGTAGTGATCGAACTCGCGCGGCTTCTGTTTGAACAGCAGAATTCAGAGGCGGCAAAACTGTTGCTGTTGTCATTGCATTCGTCTGGGTCCAGCATAGCTCCCTTCAAGGAAGCCGCTGTGCTGTTGGGAAAGATCGAGGTGACTCTTGGAAACACCGCGGACGGTGAGAAACTCATTCTTCAAAGTGTTGAACTGCCTTCTATTCAGATAGCTGTAGACGATGTGTTTCACCGTGAGCTGGCGGCCGGTCGGCGAGATCCGCTGTGGATGGGCCAGCTGGCTGTCATGAAGGCTCGCGGGGGTGATGATGTGGCTGTTATGCGGCTGAGAGATCTTGTCGCTCGTTATCCGGAGCTTGTTGCCAATCGGATCCATTTGGCGATGCTGATGATGGACGAAGGAAAACTTGGTCAGGCAAAGGATTTGTTGCAGGGTGGTCTTGAATCTGGCAGTGACGACAGTCGGCTCTTGATGGGACTTGCGGCGGTTTGCATAGAACAGAAGGACTGGAAGGCCGCAGAAGGACATCTCAGATCGCTGTTACTTGTTGACGCTGCCAACGTCTCCGGAAATTCGGATTTGGCTTTCGTTCTGGAACAGCAGGGACGCCATGACGAAGCCGCAGCTGCCTATCGACAAACGCTGGATCTGTCGCCGACCAGTCGACAGGTTCGGGAAAGGCTTGAAGTACTGGAGAAAACGACTCGGTGAGGTGTTTCCCTTTGGAAGTATCCGGTCTGTCCGACATTCAATTCAATAGGTGTTGATGGTTAGGAAGCAGTTGTCCCGGGACGAGGCGGATGATTTTTCTGATGCCAATGCAAAAAGCCCAGCGTTCCAAAGGAACACTGGGCTTAGCGGGGTTAGATCTGTTTCAGATCGCGTGTAATTGCAACGAGCCCCAATCAGAACTCGCCGATGACGGCGCCGTCGCCGATTGCACCAAGGTTTCTGAAGGTTGTGGCGTCAATATTTTCGCTCAGAAAGCGAACAGCTCCGTCCGCCAGTAGAGCTTGTGTACCGCCAACGTGGAAGCTTGCCATGTTTTCCCAGCGGCAACCTGAACATGTTCCCGCCTGACCTGCTGCACAATCGGTTCTTGCCTCAATAGCATTGATTGGCAACAGTGTGCTGGTGCTGATTTCCCATCGCATCCCACGCCAGTCTACAATGTCGGTCATCGCATTCCGGCAGCGTGGCTGGTAGCCTCGAACTTCACCAATGGCCAGGGTATTGGAAGTTCCGTCAGTGATGTCGCCCATGTCCGTATCGCTGTTGTAGTACATGATGCCGCGGCCGCCTAAGTTGGCGTTCTGACCTATGGCCCACTGCATTCGGGCACGTCCGCCCGGTGGATCCTGTGAGCCCCAGACTGCAAAGTAATGCATGATCTGAAAGCGTCCTTCGTTCTTTAGATTCACGGGATTTGAGGGACACAGGTAGGCGGTATACACCTGAGCGAGAGCTGCCAGGTTTCCTGGAGCAGCGCCATCGTCATACCGTCTTGTGAAGTCAATCCTCGAATAGATATTCGCCTGTTCGATATAGGGAAGCAGGAAGAGTTGCCACTTGCCCGTTGAATCACCCCAGTCACTATTGGACCCATCCAGGAATTCTCTGGTGTGGACTTCAGACGGAGGGAATTTTCCGAATGTGTCATGATAATTGTGCAGCGCCAGACCAATCTGTTTTAAATTGTTTTTGCACTGCGTTCTGCGAGCCGCTTCTCGAGCCTGCTGGACGGCAGGAAGCAGAAGCGCGATAAGAATTGCGATGATCGCGATCACCACAAGGAGCTCAATCAAAGTGAACCCGTTCCTGGTCCACCTCGGACGAATATTCATATTCAATCCTCCGGAAAAGTTTGGAAAAAAACAACACCAATTTGAAGTACTTTGCGGGGTGATCACCCCGTTTAATTCAGTTATTCAGTTGTCGCCTGAAGCACCAGGTCTGAAATCCCTTTTTCAGGGACGACATGGCGGAGCGGCGTCTTGGTTGGGTCTTCATATTTCAGCGCGAGTTTGCAATCGTCTGAAGCATCTGTCTTCTTCACAGGCTCGGGAGCCTTTCCGGAGGCCGCTGAGCCCACTCCGTCCCCCGTAACAACGGGAGTGCGGCCTTCAAGCCGAAATGGACATTTAATGACAACCTTGTGAGTACCAATCACAGCACCGTCTCCGCCGACGGACGTGTACAGATGAAAGGTCCCATCGGGATTGGAAATCGCAAGCGACATTGGTCCGGATGTTCCCGCGGAATTATCCGGATGAAACTCAATCGTCAGCCCTTTTGCCGGTTCGCCATCCAGCAAAACTTTTCCCGTGACGACGGCGAGCGGAGGCGCATCGGACGCACCGCAGCCAAAGAGACTTACCAGAGGCAAAACCAAAAACATTCGATGCATCACTGAAGCCATCCTGGAAAATACACGTGTTCACTACTTGGTAAACGAATGAGCGTAATTTCCAGGCATCTTCAATGCAAGTGGTTCCACACAGAAAACAACGCTCCTTCCCTCAATCGGATGGCGGGAATGAATCCCTGAAGGCCAAACCACCTCAACAGAGTCATCTGCGGGCTTATTTTTTGAACGCCTAAGTGTGATTGTCTTTTGTGTTGCGTGTGAAGACAAATAGCTCCCTCCGTTTGTCTGCAGCAACACTGTTGTCTCGTCGCCTGTTGCGAATCGAATGATGGCTCCAACGGCATCTCTGTTGGAACTTCGTCCCACAAGTTGCAAACAGACCCAATCGGGCGACTCCGTTTCGCTGACATTCCTGAGAAGTGCCACGGGAGCATTGCAATGTGAGATTGCGACGTCGACTCGGCCGTCACTATCAAAATCAGCTCGCGAAAGACCGCGTCCTTCGTGTGGTGTTGAGGAGTATTCACCGGCAAACGGAGCAACATTCTGAAAGCGGGTTCCCGAATGGTTCTCGAAGATCAGCGGCGTTTGCTGACGGGGAGAGCCCGTGGCGTGGTACATCACATGACCGTTGGTAGCAAATAGATCCATGTCTCCATCACAATCAGCATCCAGAGCCGTTGTCCCGAAACCGACAAACATCTGCCCCACTGCCGTGATACCTCGTACAGCACTCACATGCTGGAACATGTTTAAGCCGCGGCACTCGTACATCGCGAAGCTTTGATTTTCGTAATTCGACACCCAAATGTCTGTGCGCCCATCAGAATTCAAATCGGCAAATTCAACTCCCATGCTGCCTTCAGATTCACCATTAGCTCCCAGAGCGCTTCCGCTCACCAGTCCCTCTTCAGAAAAGTGGCCGCTGCCGTCGTTGATGTAAAGCACGTTCGGTGTCGTATCGTTAGCAACGTATAAGTCACAATCGCCGTCGTGATCGAGATCTCCTGAGATCACTGCAAGTCCCTTTCCGCCGGGAATCAACCGAGCATTCTCGGAACCATCATTGAAGGTTCCATCGCCGTTGTTCAGAAGCAGCTGATCATCAATCGCAGCGTACTCGCCCGGAGGACAAACATCGCGCCGTCCTTTGACAATGCATTCGCCATAATCGCCCGGAGACAGATTCACATAATTTGTGATGTAGATATCAAGGTCACCGTCGTTTTCCACATCGAGAACCGCGCTGCTGGTTGACCATCGCTGTTCGATTTCTGATCCACCCGGCTCAATCTGCGAGACCGTTCCGTCTCCGTTATTATGAAGCATCATCATGCCGTGGAATCCTGTGAATAAAAAATCACAGAATCCATCGTTGTCAAAGTCAGCGGAATTGATTCCGTGGGTATAAAAATCCGGCAGTGGCAGACCAGCCGAATCGGCGGCAGTCACAAACTGCCCGGTTGGTGTTTGTCTGAAGAGCGAAGAGGCG
>QWOO01000178.1 GCA_003669615.1 Planctomycetota bacterium | reverse complement strand
TGGCCACCAAAAAGGCCGCAACCTCAAAGAGAGAAATGAATGCTGCTACGGCTGCGCTCATCCTGAAGGCTATCGCAAAGCCATGCAGAAAATGGAAATGGCAAGTCGGTTTGGACTTCCGATTGTGTGCCTGATTGACACGCCCGGCGCCTATCCGGGCGTCGGTGCCGAAGAGCGAGGCCAGGCTTACAACATTGCAGTGAACCTGCGAGACATGTCGACTCTGGAAGTGCCAATCATCTGCGTGGTGATCGGAGAAGGTGGATCCGGCGGGGCTTTGGGAATCGGAATGGGCGACCACGTTGCCGTTCTGGAATTCGCCTATTATTCAGTGATCAGCCCCGAAGGTTGTGCTGGAATCCTTTGGAAGAGCGTTAAGCACAAGGACAAGGCCGCCAAGGCACTCCGATTCACAAGCAAGGACCTGGTTCAGCTGGGTGTTGTCGATGAAGTCATCCCCGAGCCGCTCGGAGGCGCCCATCGTGACCATTTCAAAATGGCAACCACACTGAAAAGCCGACTGGTGGAAGCACTTCAGAATCTGGAAAGCCTGTCGACCGCCGATCTGCTGGAACGTCGATATCAGCGATATCGTCGAATCGGCGTGTTTCACGAGAATGGTGCGGTCTAAAAATTCGCCTGCCGATGGTCAGCGGCAACCGCCAGTCGGCCCGAGTTTGGTGCCGACGGCCTTGCGGCAACAGAAACGATCCTGCCGGCCAGCAATGAAATCCCGCGTTGCGTGTTGATGCAGTTTAAAACTGGAGCGACCGCGGATGGGCAGGGGAGTTTCTGATGAATGGCACTCGGTCAGCTCGCGAACCGATGCGAAGAATCCTGACGTGACGCAAGCAGGTTTGGTCCCGAAGAGAACTCACAAAAAGAGTTCATCGCTTGCGAACCAATGGCAGCCGTGGAAAATCCAGCCCGTAAAAAACACCGCCCCCAACGTCCGATAATGTCCGTTATGTTAGGTTAATGTCAAAAAAGCAGCTTTTTTCATGGGCCATTTCGGCCACTCGCACCAATCCAACTTTCTCTGGGTCACTCTGATATTCCATCCACAGTGACAACAGTCAGCAGAAGCGTGGGTCTGTTGAACGGTGCTCAGCTCAGGTTTTGCACTCAGTTACGGTATCCATTCACGACATCACTGAGCCTGCTTCTGAGGTCTCGGTCGAGCCGATCCAGGGAGATCCCGGCGGTGCTGAGTTGTCGCACAATCCGGTCGTCCAGTCGAGTATTGATATCCGTGGAAGGATCCGGGTCGGCATTCAATCCCATTGCGTCCGAGTGCCAGTCTTCGAGAACGCGCCGCTGGACAGCGGAGGGAACTCCGGCCAGATACTTTCGAGTATTCAAAGTAATGTCTTCACGCTGGCTGTAAATCCCGGCGATCTCATTCAGCAGGGTAGTTTCTGTTCGTCCCAGCGAACCACTGGAAAGCGGCGGCGCTGAATTTGTGCTCCCCTGCCCCCCGGTTGTTGACCCCGAACTTCTGAAGAAATCGCTCAAAACAGAACTGGCGTCTTCCGGCACAGTGCGGCTGAGTTGATCAAGGAGCCGCTGCTTCTCAGCCGCGGACGAGTCTCGAAGTCGGTCCACGGCCTGCTGAGTCAATTCCCGACGAAGTTGCGATGGCACCTGACTCAGCAGATCCTGCAACGATGGGGCACCGGCCTCCGGATCAGCTCCGTTGGAGTTCCGGCTTTCTGGATCCGACGAAGTACTGCTGCCGGGAAGCAACTGGGAAAGATCGAATCCCTCTCTCTGGTCATCTTTCTTATCCGACCCGATAAACGAATCGTACCCGAAGCTTTCCGGATCGGCAGGTGTGGCACCTTTCAGGTCGTCCGCACCCGGCTGCAGACGGCGATTGAATTCATCAATCACATTTCGAACAGTCGCCACCGTATTTTCAGGCAGAAGTGGAATCAGGTATTGAGAGTTGTTCAGAATGACGGCCGCGGCATATCCGGAGTACGTCTTGCTGACGATTTGCCGCATAGGTTCCGACATCGTGATCGCAAAGAACATTCCCGTCATGCAAATGACCACACCTTTGACGAAGCCAAGGACCAGTCCAAGGTGCTTGTCAAAGTCGATCACACGGGCTTTTTCCATCCAACTGCTGAGCATTCCGGCGGCAACAAACGAAACTCCACAGAGGCCCACATAAACAAGCAGCATGGCAATCCACTGCTTCAGCGGTGGAGCGACGCCGATCATTGGCTCAATCGCCGGCGCTATCTGGCCGGAAAACTTGAAACACAGCAGGAGCGCGACCACCCATGCGAGCTGCGAAAGCAGACCGCGTGACGCCCCCTTGACCGCGCAATAAAGCAGCACAGCCAAAACGACTAAGTCGACTATCTGATGGGAGTTCATTCCTGTCTTCCCTGACGGACCGGTTTCTGCGAACGCAGGCAGAAGTATAGGTGGACTGCGGTTTTAAGGAAAAGACCGTTCTTCCGGCAGATTCTGCTGCTCTCCATCGTCCTCAAAAGCGGTTACGCAAGGTGCAACACAGAACTTCCTCACACCAATTCTGTGCAGTTCACCGAACGCGCATTAGAAGGCTTTGGTACTGTCCAGTAGCAACGTTACCGGGCCATCGTTGAGAAGGCGAACCTGCATCTGAGCCTGAAAGGTTCCCGTTTCGACAGGAACACCCAGCGTTCGAAGCTCTGTGGCGACCGCCTGATAAAAAGAGACGGCTTTCTCCGGCCGCGCTGCATCGATAAAACTTGGTCGACGACCTTTGCGACAATCTCCATACAGCGTGAACTGGCTGACCAGCAGCACCGCACCGTGCACATCGCCAAGTGCGAGGTTCATTTTTTCATCAGCATCTTCAAACACACGCAACCCGGCAATCTTGTTGGCAATCCATGCGGCGTCTTCCGACGAGTCGGCCTCGGCGACTCCCAGAAGGACCAAAAACCCACGCTGAATTTCTCCGACGATACTGCCATCCACAGTGACGGAGGCTTCGGAAACACGCTGGATCACGGCACGCACAGAGACACCTCTCCTGAGTCTTTTCCCAACTCAAACAGAAACTACGAAGTATGACGAACAGAAACATCCGTCCGATCAGCTACGACAATTGAAAACGATCTGCTTGCAGCCCATCAAGAGAAATGGCGGGGAGGATGCCGAGCATCAGATCAGCGAGAATGGCTGCTGTAGCGGGAGACATCTGCAATCCGGAACGGAAGTGTCCAGCCCCAACAAACAGATTGGAAAATCCGGGCACAGCTCCCAGCAATGGCAGTTCATCGGGCGATCCGGGCCGAAGGCCGGCCCAGGATCTCGCGACCGACGCGTTGGCCAATGGCGGCATCAGCTGAGATGCAAACTCCAGCAGGCCAGCAACACCCTCAGGTGTGGTCTGCTTCTGAAAGCCGGCATCTTCTTCGGTCGAGCCAATCAGAATTAAACCATCGAGTCGTGGTACCAGATATCGCCGCCCCTGTTCGATGACACATGGAAAAAGCTGTGTTGGCAACTGCAGTTGCACCATCTGCCCGCGCACCGGCTTTAAAGGCACAGTGAATCCCAGCATTTGAAGGATGGATGTTGACCACGCGCCGGCGGTGATACACAACTGCTCAAAAGAGTATTGCTGGTCCCCAACTCTCACGGCGATCACACGATCTCCGCTGTGCTCAAATTCTATCCCCTCCGCGTTTTCAACAATGGTCACTCGTTGCTGCAGACACGCGGCCCGCACGGCCTGAAGATGTTTTGGATTCCGCACCTGAGCAAACTGAGGCAGGTAAGCGATCTCCTGAAGCAGTGGATTCAGCCCAGGAGCTAGGTTTTGAGCTTCTGCGGGAGCAATCCGGTGTACCTCAATCTCTTCCTGAGTCCATGCCTGCAATTGCGTGTGCCGTTCGGAGTCGGTTCCATTGGAAAAAATTTCTATGGCCCCGCAAACATGAAACTCATTGTCGATACCAGTGCGATCCAATAGTTCGGCAGAGAAACTCGTCCACAGGGAATGGCTGTAAGAGCGGAGTCTGGCCTCCGGCGTGAGTGCTTTTTTCAAATTCCCCGGAGGCAGCATCCCTGCGCCGGCCCATGACGCTTCCTGTCCGGTACTCTTCCGATCCAGCAGTATCACAGAGCGACCTCGCTCTGCCATTTTCAAGGCGGTCGTCAGTCCGACAACGCCTCCGCCCAGGAACAAGATATCTGAATAAGTAGACCGCATAGTCGAAGATACCAGCTGACCGCATCCACCAGTGCGTCACATTTGGACGCTCGATGGCATCAATTTTTCATGAAATGACAACCTCGGCATTCCTGCGATCCTGCCCGCAACCGGAGAATCAGCGTCTTCATCGAGATGACTTCCTGCAAGTGTCGCGGACTCCGACTGCGCGTCAAGCGACGCTTGTTTCTTAATAAAATTCACTCACTTCTGGTGACCAGCGTCCAGAAAACTTCATGGCCGAAGATGATCGGCTTCTTAAAATATTCAGCCATGGAATGACGCTTGAAGTGCAGAAAGTTTCAGACCAGGTGTTGTGTTATGAGCGATGTTGGGCGAAAACTTACTGACAACAGGGAAAGCAGACGCCATCCATTATCGGGGGCAAACACGCATCGTGAAGAACACCTGGAACTCAATGCTGACACACGATCAAAATCTGCAGATCGATACGATCTGTGAAGCATTTGAACGCGCATGGTCTTCCGGGCAAACACCTGCCATTGAAGACAGGTTGGCAATCGTTTCCGACTCGGCCCGATCGCATCTTGTTCAACGACTTGTGGAACAGGACCTCCAATGCCGGATCCGCAGCGGATTCACTCCTGATCCCGACATGTATGTGCGCCGTTGGCCCGATCTTGATCGTCGCGCCCTGGATGCATGTGCTCGCGACTGGCGCCACACAGCTGATGAGTTGAATGTCACATCGCAAAAAGCGGCCCGGGCAAAAGCGTGTTCCGTCGAAGAATGCTTGCAGCGTCTGCAGAAAAGCGGACTGATTCAGGAGCCTCAGCTGAATCACATTCGAACTGTCGCGGGAGAATACACGCAAGCTGAAGCTCTCGCCACACGTTTGGTTCAGGCCCATGTCCTGACACCCTGGCAGGCCCATGTCCTGATTTTTGAACCGAACGAACTGCTGATGCTGGGCGAATATGTACTGCAGGAGATTGTCGGTAGTGGTGGAATGGGAACCGTCTATCGAGCGATGCACCGCCGCATGAAAAGACCGGCGGCAATAAAGGTGCTGCGGCGTGATCTCGCGCATTCTGCCGATCTGGCTAAACGATTTCTTCGTGAAGTCGAAGTTGCCGCCAGGCTGCATCATCCAAACATCGTGACTGCCTATGATGCCGGCGAACAGGCAGGCGTCAGCTTTTTAGTTTCAGAATTTGTGGAAGGGCAGAATCTCGCAGACCTTGTCCGTGAGTACGGCCCGCTGTCGTTGCCACTCGCTGTGGACGTTGTCTGTCAGGCTGCCAGAGCCCTCGAATATGCTCATAAACAAGGCGTGATTCACCGGGACATTAAGCCGTCAAATCTGCTTCTCGACGATATGGGAAATGTGAAACTTCTGGATGTCGGCCTCGCTCGCATCCATCAGGAGCAAAAAGCTGCACCAGCCGAATCAGATCTGACGATGTCTGGCATGATCATGGGGACATTTGACTACATGTCTCCTGAACAGGCCATGGACGCTCGTATGGCCGACGCGCAGTCGGACGTTTACAGCCTTGGCTGCACCTTGTTCTTCCTGATCACCGGCCGCGCTCCGTATGCACGA
>QWOO01000098.1 GCA_003669615.1 Planctomycetota bacterium | reverse complement strand
TAACGAGTGGCGCAACCCCCAGAGGCAATACAACCTCGAAGCGCCAGCGAGTGGGTCAGTGAATCTGAAGCTGCACCGCGGCTATCGCCTTCGCACTCCGAACTGATTTCCCATCGCGAGGCAATCGCACAGCTCGCAGGCAACTTCCGTAATCTGCAGCATGGACGAATCTTTGGCGAGTCGTTGCTGAATGCGGCGGGCCAGTGGTCCGTGTTCCAAAATATTTTCGAAAGCACGACGCGTTTCAGGGTCCATGGACGGGCTGGTTGCCTCGTACAAGTGCCACCAAAGTTCGCTCAAGGTGCATGAGGAAGCGCGCGTGAAACCAAACAGTCTTAACAGGGCCGGGTCGGTGATCACGGCCTGATCGGCTTTGTCGATGGACTCCAGCAGCAACGCATGCAGAGGTTCAATTTCAACCGCCTGCTGATCTTCCAGAGTGCTCCATTTTTGCTCGGTCATCGCTTTCAGAACAGCAGCGGTAACCTGCAGCACGGACAAATCGGCGGCCGGACATTCCTGAATATCGATGACTCGAATTTCAATAGAACCGCGACCAAACCGAGCGATAGCACCGCGGGCATTCAGGAACTCATCCTGCAGCACACCCTCAGGATCATACGGCGCAATATCACGAAACAGCGGTTCAAAAATCTGCTGATGGTACTCGGATTCACTGAAGGCTCGCTCCGGGATAACCTTTCCCGCAACCATCGGAATCTTGCGAGAATTCGTGCGATACACGTTCAGTCGATTGTCCATGCGACCCGTCAGACGGCCTTCAACAACCGGTGACGCCGCTGCCACAGCAGGCAGCAATGGCAGGATCAGACGAACAGCCGCATGCAGTCGACCAAACTCTTCATCGCCCGAAAACGGCAGATTCAAATGGACACTTTGAAGATTGGCCCAGCCGTGTCCGCGACAATCAAAGATCCGATTGAACGCTGCATAAACTGCGCTGAAGTCGTGTGGCCACAAACGCATTTCACGAAAGGGATCCATCCAGGGATGCATGGCCGATGGCATCAGCATACCACCCAGATCTTTCAGCCGCCGATTGATCTGACGAATCTGAGACTGAAATTCCGCAGCCAGACCTGTCAGCTGTTTTTCCGGAGCTGCGGTTTTGAGTTCCACAACGTGCAGCACGAGCTCGTTGGACCAGGCAATTTTTCCGCGTTCAATTTCGGATTCAATTCGACCGCATTCCGCTTCAATCAATCGGTCGCAAATCGGAAGCACGTCCAGACTGTCTTTCGCGACAATCATGTACTCCAGTTCTACGCCGTAGGCTTCGAACAATCCTAGTTTCTTCTGAGCGGTCTCGGTCACGTTTCGTTTCTTCCTTCAGGATCAGGCCGACTGCGTTGGCTTGCTGCAACATCCTTGCGTGGTGAACGATCTGTCAGTCGTCCAGCCGCGCTTTCTTCTGTTCCATCCGTCGCACGAAGACTTCCATGATCCGGTTGTACAAGTCTTCTTTCAAGATGGCATCTTCGCTGTCGGCGTCCACGTTGGGATTGTCGTTCACTTCGATGATGTAGAAGTTTCCGTTCGATTCTTTGACATCGACGCCGTACAGACCATCACCAATCAGATTAGCGGCCTTCAGAGCCAGTTTGACAGCTTTTCGAGGTGCCAACTCCACCGGCAGGGTTTCCGTCTTGCCGTAGCGTCCTCGACCGTCTCTTTCCTGTTTCACAATCTGCCAGTGGCCAGGTGCCATGAAATATCGACAGGCATACAAAGGCTTCTGGTCGAGAATTCCGATGCGCCAGTCAAAGGTTGTCGGCAGAAATTCCTGAGCAATCAGAAGCTCCGAATCGCCGGAAAAGTCGGCAATCTTCGCTCGCAGTTCTTCTTCAGACGAAATCTTAACCACGCCCTTGGAGAACGCGCTGTCAGGTTTCTTAAGAACGCAGGGAAAGCCAAGTTCTTCGATGATGCGGTGAATGTTATCACGATGCACCACGATCGATCGAGGGATGTCGATCTTGTGTCGAGCCAGCATTTCGGCGAGATACACTTTGTTGGTACATCGCAAAATGGAGACAGGATCGTCGATGACGACCATGCCTTCTTTGGCCGCACGACGCGCGAAACGGTAAGTATGATGATTGACAAAGGTGGTTTCGCGGATGAACAGCGAATCAAATTCCAGCAGACGGCCGTAGTCGTCTTTGGTAATCAGCTCCGCATAAACATCCTGCTCTTTGGCCGCTTTGATGAATCGCTTCAGGGCCGTTTCATTGGAGGGAGAATTCTGTTTCTCTTCCGGATCGTACAGAATGGCAAGATCGAAACGAGTTCTCTTTTTCGATCGAGGCGAAGACGCACGGCCCGAGAAATATCGCTGAGCCGACTCTTCGACGAACGGCAGATGACTGTCGGGCAGAGCGTGGGCCGCGACTGTCTGAACCTTGCGAATCTGCCATTGCCCGTCTTCCGTTCGCGCGAATTCAAATCGCAGCAGCGGCGCGGCAAAGAGATTGAACAGATGCAGCGCCAGTCGGTCGTAGCGGCGAGCAAGATTGCGTCCGAAATAGACGCTGAGGGTAAACTCGCTGGACTGCAAAGGAGCGAGATTCTGCTGAATCAGTTCGTCCAGTTCGTCGGACAGAACCTTGACACTGCCGCGTGTTTTTAAATCCTGCAGCGTCACCACGCCGGGCAATGGCTTGTGGCCTCGCGCTTCCGCCAGCAGCGACACATAGTAGCCAGTGCTTTGGTACCGATACGAACGGCACAGATTGACGACTCGAGAACTGCGCCCGCCTGATGTGAATTCCGGGGACGTCAGGTACGTCCACGCATCGACAACTTCGACACCGGGAATCTCGAACGGCCAATCCTTTACGTCCGAGGCAACTATCAAAACAGACATCAGATCTCACCAAAGCCGGATTTGCCCGTCGGTATCCTTCACCGACATTCCTGGAGCAAGTCCTGTGTCAAAGCAAAAGTGTATCTGCAACCCGGCGACCGGAACAGGCGGATATTTCCTTGAGATCTCCGTTTGCACAGGATGGAAAAACCGTGTTCTGCGCTGTCTTCTTCGAAAAGCAGCGGCAACTTCAGCGATACCGACACACGATACCGCATGCGCCGCAGAATGAGGCATTGTTGTCCTCCTGAACAAAGCAGCACGCCGCGAAAAATCTGGCGTGACATCGTGCGGCCTTTTCAAAGTCGCCTTTCGCTCTGCGAAAGAAGCGTATTCGCAACTTTAGCAGAGCAAAAGGCGACTTTGATTTTCCGCGAAGTTCACTTCCCGGCGAGGGTCTTCCGAGCGTTTCTGAGCAGGTCGGCGGTTTCTTCAATGCTGATGCAGCCGTCGGTAATGCTGACGCCATATTGCAGCTTCGTCAGATCTTCTGTCAAATTCTGCGCGCCCTGATGGAGATTGCTTTCCAGCATCAACCCCACAATCTCTTCGTTTCCGGCGGCTCGTTGCTGGATCACGTCCATCCAGACAACCGGCTGTCGGCGATAGTCCTTGCTGGAATTCGCGTGACTGCAGTCGACCACAAGTCGCGGTGGCAGTTTGGCTTCTCGCAACATACGACTGGCTTCTGCAACATGCTCGGCCTGATAGTTGGGTTCATTGCGACCGCCACGCAAAATCAGATGGCCCAGTTCGTTGCCGCGAGTGCTCATCACGCAGGTCTTGCCATCATGATCGATGCCGAGAAAATTGTGCTGGGCGCGGGCCGCTTTCATGGCGTTGATCGCCACTTCCAGACTGCCTTCGGTGCTGTTCTTGAATCCTACCGGCATCGACAGTCCACTGGCCATTTGGCGATGCGTCGGTGATTCGGTCGTGCGTGCTCCGATGGACGCCAGCGTGATCAGGTCGGCGATGTACTGAGGAGTAATCGGTTCCAGCATTTCCGTGGCGGCTGGCAAACCAACCGTATTGATGTCCAGCAAAATCTGGCGAGCTTTTCGCAGACCTGTGGCAATGTCAAACGTATCGTTTAGATGCGGATCGTTGATCAATCCTTTCCAGCCGACCGTTGTGCGAGGCTTCTCGAAGTAGACTCGCATTACCACAAACAGCCGATCACTGACTTCGTCGGCCACCTGCTTGAGCTTTCGAGCGTACTCGAGCGCCATTTCGGGATCGTGGATCGAACAAGGGCCCACAATGGCGATCACGCGTTTGTCATCGCCTCGAAGAATGTTCTCTACGATCGCACGCGACCCGCCCACATGGTCTGCAATGGCCGCAGACACGGGAAACTCGCGCTTCAGTTCGGCCGGAGAAATCAGCGGTGACGTGCCAATGATGTTGACGTCCTGCAGGGGACGACCAGATGCGGTGCTTTGAGGGGCGTTCATGGGATTAGCGGTCGGAGAGACCATTTCCAGAAGAAATCAGCGGCAAATCACCTGCGACAGATTTCTGTCCGGTACGTTTTGCGGGGAGATAGAGAAAACGAGACTCGACATTATCGACCATTGTTCAGGATCTATCAACGGCACAGTCAGAATTGCCAAAAACCGTGCAGAAATACAGACCGTTTCCAGTCATCCCATTGGACGTGAGTGACAAAATCCCGCGGTCTCGTACATTACCGGATGTACTACAGCAGGAAGTCCATTCAGGAAAAGGCATTGCCATGAGAACCGTTCGCCTCACTGTCCAGGTCTTCGGCCTTATGCTGGCCGTCTATTCCTGGGGCTTTCACTCAACCACCGGAATGGCTCAGCCACCCGTCGCTGGCGAGATCTCTCCACAGCAATACGAAGTTGTCTCGGAGCTCAACCAAAAGGCGCCCATGCGAGACGGCGTGACGCTGACGGTGGATATCTTCAGGCCAAAAGCCGAGGGCCGTTTTCCGGCGATTGTGTATCTCACTCCATACAACAAAACGGGCAACACCGCGCGAGGTCAATTGTTTGCGTCCCGTGGTTATGTCGTGATCAACGCGGACACTCGAGGTCGCTTTGAATCGGGTGGCGACTGGGATCCCTTCTCGCCGCTTCATAAGCAGGACGGATACGATCTTGTGGAATGGGCAGCAGCGCAGACATGGTCAACCGGCAAGGTCGGGATGTTCGGTCTGTCGTATATGGGATGGACACAGTGGTGGACTGCCACGCAGGCTCCGCCATCGCTGAAGTGCATCGTCCCCGAAGTTGCGCCCCCCGATAACTTCTACAACTGTCCCTCACAGAACGGGATTTACGTCTGCTGGATGATGGACTGGGCCGGTATGGTCTCCGACCGAAATCCTCACAGTGCCGGACCGGGGCCTTATGGTGGTTTTGCCGTGAACCGCGAAGCCGCTTATCGCAATGTGCCCTACATCGATTTTGACAAAACACGAAACTATCGACCCACCAGCTGGTGGCGAAAATGGATCCTGCAAAATACGGCCGAAGGCGAATACTGGAAAGCCATCGCTTATCAGAAGCCGGAAGAATACAGCCGAGTTCAGGTCCCATCGCTGGCCGCCACGGGCTGGTTCGATGCCAACTTCTGCGGCACACCGTCCAACTATCTGGCGATGAAAAAGTACGGAGCCACCGAAGCAGCTCGCCAGCCACGCATGGTCATCGGCCCGTGGGAACACATTATCAATACAAAACAGATTGCCGGTGATACGGACTTCGGCCCGCAGGCGCTGATTGACTGGAATGGTTACGTGTGCCGGTGGTTTGATTACCATCTCAAAGGTATCCAAAACGGCATTTCTGACGATGCCCCCATTCATCTGTTTGTCATGGGGCAAAACGAATGGCGGACCGCCACCGAGTGGCCTCTGCCGGAAACACAGTGGACGAAGTATTATCTGCACAGCGGCGGCATGGCGAATTCTT
>QWOO01000148.1 GCA_003669615.1 Planctomycetota bacterium | reverse complement strand
TCGTCACACCGAGAAATCAACACCCGGATTTCGCCCCACGTTGCACGACCCGGCGCACCACCAGAAGAAAACTCCCCATTTCCCACGTGTTTTTCGAGTTGTTGTGTTCCTACTGGGAGCACTAAAACGCCACCCTGTGTCAAAGCAGGAGTGGCGTTGTCTATTGCGCTTGTTAAAAAAAACGGCCATTACGTCACTCGGAAAGACAACGATTCGTCCTTCGGCTGATCGCTAAAATTAGGAACGTGCTATCGCCCAGGAGGGCCTCGATCAAATTTGACAGGTCACTTCTCCACAGGCGTGTCGCGGAATTCATCCAACAAGGTGATACCGTGTGGCGGTCATCGAGCGAGGCTGCGATATTGGTGGCTCGGCCTGTTCCTCAATGCCCGGTTGGGCATGAGGGATCGCAGGCGGCATGCAATTGTAGAACCGGGGTGTCCATCGAAACTGCAGATCATTGTGCCGAGTCTGCAAATTCGGTTCTCAAGCAGTCATTGCGAGGACCAGAGGGAACCACCAGTTCGTTTCACGGAGCTTATTCGGCAGTGTCGAGGGCATTGAGTAATGACACCGCGTTATCGACGCTTCCAGTGACCTTCAGCAGCTGCTGGGCAATCTTGATGGCCTCAATCCACTGAACGGCTCCCACGGGATGACCGGTGCTCCATTGTGTGTTGGTCTTCTTCCGATTCGCGACCATGTTCTTCTTGGTCTTCACCACAACGATGCGGTCGGAGTTGACTGTGTGACCGAACTGATCTTTCACTGCCGCGGCCACCGCGGAGGTGTTTGCCGTTGGCATTTTCTTGATCACTCTGCGAATGGCAGAGCTCTTGCTCTTCTTCGGGTCAGAATTACTGTTCGATTTTTTTGCTGACATTACAAGTCCTCTGGGCCATGAAACCAAACTGCCAGGTTCAATCGCCTCTTTGATCAAACGTGTTACGTGTGACCAGCGTAAGATTCTCCCAGTCCACTGTACCCGGAATTTCCGCGAAAGCCAATTGGGTAACTCGCAAATGAAGATGATTGGCTTTGTATCAAGCGAATGAACTATCAAGCGAATGAATTTTCAAGCGAATGAATTTTCAAGCGAATGAATTTTCAAGCGAATGAATTTTCATTCTGACGTGCTCCGACGAATCTTTTACGGACAACGATTTCGCAAAGTCAGTTCGCGACGATTTATCACGACGGCCACGCGGTTCCCACTTGGGAACTGTCGTTACACCTGCCAGATGGTGCCAAGCATTTTTAATGTTGGTCAACGGCTACTCACTGTCGATCCACATCTCAATATAGTCGCGCGTCCCCGCTCGGTGTGCCGTGCGGAAACGTTCGAAGACAGCAACTCGACCTCCGCATGCGACAAGCTTCGGCTTCCTGCCGCTGCCCCCGAGATGTTCTCCTCGCATATGCGAGGATAGTTGGAAACCTCAGTCAACGTGGATGAATGACACAGAATGCTGTCGTCGTCAAAGAAGCTGTGAGCTGGGCCACGATCTATTAAGCATTCGACGGAAAGCAGCCGGCGGCTCCCGCCTTTCCAATTTCTTTCTTAAAGGCCGCCGCCTTGCTGAAATACCTTCTCAATTCCAGTCGGCGTTGCTCGCAGCAGTTGAATCGCCTCAATGAGATTGGACTTCCCACTTCCATTGGCGGATGCTCTTTGAAATCTGACGCCGACTTGCAGTGAGCCTTTGCGATCGCGAAAAACGTCGCGGCCCGATTCAGAAGGGGGCAGCACTACGGTTCGTCTTAAGAGATTGTGGCCATCGAAGTGGCCACAATTCACGCGCAATATTCCAAATGCGGCACCCACAAAAACATAAGACCCCGAAAAACGCAGCGTTTTCGGGGTCATGCGGATGGTTTGGTTAGTTCGCCAGAACAGAAAATAACCCGGCCAGGACTCGAACCTGGAAAATCAGAACCAAAATCTGATGTGTTACCATTACACCACCGGGTTACTGAGATCACTCAGCGGGATTCTAGGGGGGCGGTTTTATCTGAACAAGTCGATTCAGTGGACACTGCAGTCGCTGATCGGTTTTCGGAAATCCCCTCAAAAGAATCCAGCAGCCCGGCTTTTTAGAGGAGCCGGGCTGCTGCTTCGATTATTCCTCAGTCGTTTCGAAGACGAATGCCGACTTCGCCCAGCTTCAGGCGGATCTCGTTCAACGAGGTCACGCCGAAGTTGCGGCTGGCGAGCAGTTCGTCGGGGGTGCGGGAAACGAGCTGTCCGATGGTCTGGATATTCAGACGGCTCATGCACTTGCGTGAACGCACTGAAAGATTCAGATCAACAACCAGCTTGTTCATCATGGCCTGCTCTTCAGGCGAGAGGCTCTGATCAACCACATGATCGCGTGAATGGATCTTGTGCAGATGCTGGCCAATTCGCAGGCCGTGGGCGGCGAGCAGTTCGCGGATTTCCATCAGCGATGTTTCGCCGAAGTTCTTACCGGCCAACAGCTCCTGTTCGCTGACTTCTGTCAGATCGCCAAGCGAGTTGATGTCCATCGCCTGAAGACAGTTGCGGCTTCGGACTGACAGTTCAAAATCGGTGACCGGACGACTCAACAGGTGCTTCATGCGAGCTTCCTGGCGAGCCTGGTCTTCGTCGTAGTACATGCCCTGAGTCGCGTCGATGTCCTTCAGGTACAATGCAGCGAACTCGTTGTTCGGATCGTACTCACGCACACGACGGAAGCAGAACGCTGCGGCCTGATAGTTTTCTTTGTCTTCGTACAACAGGCCCAGGTTCAGCATGGCACCTGTGAAGAACGGAGGACGTGACAGCGATCGTTCGTAAAGTCGAATGGCCTCGTCGTCGTTACCGCGAAGACAGTTTTCAGCAGCCAGCCAGAACAGAGCCCGCGAATGATGCGGATCCATATCGACAGCGCGTTCGAAGTATTCGACGGCGGTCAAAGAATCGCCACGGTCAGCCCAGATGCAGCCCATCTGAAAAGAGTACTCAGCGCGGCTTGCGGCAGAGGCAGCAACACTTCGCAGCAGCTTTTCTGCGTCGTCAACTCGACCTGCGGCACGGATGGCACCCGCACGTCGCAGTGCACAACCTACAGGATCGTAGCCAGCTTTGCCGGCGGCTTCGAATCGATCGGCAGCTTCGTCCGGACGATGCAATGATGTCAGGCACTGGCCGTGAATAAACAGAGCCACGCCGTCACGCGTCACACCGGCAAGAATCTTGTCGGCCTGTGTCTGACGAGCCAGCAAGTAGGCACCAACTCCGGCGCGAGCCAGCAGGCCTTCCGATTTTTCGCCTGCCTCAACGCGTCGTGTCAGCTCGCCAACACCCTGTCGAACTTCTGTAAGCTGAGATCCACTGACTGCATTTTCCAAAAGCGTGAGGTCACTGGTAGACAATAGACCTTCCGACTCAAGGACTTCTTTAAGGTTGACCATAATGGCTTGAGGCACTTCTTTGGATTCCTGACAAACCGGAGACTTCAAGGACTGGGAAAATCATGCAGACAAGACAGTCATGTCAGCTTCATACCGGTATTCATCGTCGACAGATTCTGCGCGACGAGAAAGCTGCCGCAGCAGAATAAACCGCCTCGGCGCAAGATTTTCGAAACCGAATAGTTTAACGCGACGGCTGACTTGACACAAACGAGACTGGCATTTTCCACAAACTGCGTCCGATGTGACTTTCACGCTCGCAGAGAAGCGTCCGGCTCGTTTGTCATAAGTCTATTCAAGGAAGCAACTTGTGTAAGTATTGAACGTCGATTTGTTGCGTCAACTTGTGTGGAAACTGTTGAAACCATGCGACAGGTAAGAGCTGTCTTTTCGACGTATAAAGCCGGCTAATTTCATGAAATGCCTTGTGTTTTTGAAGAAGTGGGCTGCCTGCGGAAGATGCTGAGAAAGTGTGATGTGGTCGGTGGAGGATTCAACCGGACTGCGAATTAATGACAATTTAGCCCTCAAAATCAGTCGATTCTGATGTTTTGCTGAGAAATCTTCATGCCTGTAAGATGGCCAGCATGTTCGACAAAAATGATTACGGTGGCGGCCCGGTGCTCTGTCAAGGCTCAGAAAAGCGGCAGGAACCAATCGCCAAATAGCCCGAAGGGGTGCTGCGCACTATTTGTTCCGGCCCCGTTTTCTGAGCCCAGATCGGCCAGATTGAGTGCACACGGGTCCGGTGGACATTTCGCCAGATACGCTTCTTTCCTCGAACAACCGGGACTATTTGGCCCGTTTTGGACAGCAGGAAAGTGAAAGACGGGGATGACTGCGATACCTTGGCGATTCCGCGAGTTGAGATGTTCTGGGTCACGGTGATGAACCGTCCCGTCTTCCGCAGATTTCACTGGGCTGATTCGATGCTGCGAATTCTGGTGCTGAGTGCAAGTTCGTTCTGGTTGTTTCTGGCGTGTGCAGGAACTGTCAGCTCCGACCAGTCTTCTACGCCTCCGCAGGCTTTGCGAAGTCATCCACCGAACTCTTTTGCGTTGACGGGTGCGCGAGTTTTTGTCGCTCCGGATAAGATTCTGGAGAATGCCACCATCCTTGTGCGCAACGGCAAAATTGAGGGTGTTGGAGATCTGCAGGTTCCGGCGGATGTTCGAGAAATTTCTTTCGCAGGCAAAACCGTCTATCCTGGTTTCATCGACGCCTATTGCGAGCAGACTACTTCAAGTGACCGTTTACAGGAATCAGCTCGCTACTGGAACGGGCAAGTCACTCCGCAACTTTCGACGGCCGATCAAATCGCCGTGAGCACAGATTGGAATGCGGCCCGCGAGCAGGGAATTGTCGCACAGTTGATCGCTCCTGCTGATGGAGTTATTCGTGGTCGCAGCGCGGTCGTTTCTACGGGCGGTGGTGACGTGAATATGTCTCTGCTGGCGAAGGATGTGGCTCAGCATCTGCAACTGACTGTGTCGCATCGCAGCCGCACGGGATATCCGGGCAGTCCAATGGGAGCCGTAGCGCTTGCGCGTCAGGCGATGTATGACGCGCAGTGGTATCGTGACGCGCACGCGGCCGTGATGGCGGAACCGGCGTTGGCGATGCCCGAACAAAATGATGCGCTGGAGGCCCTGCTGCCGGTACTTCAAAAGAATGTCCCTGTCATTGTTTCAGCTTCTGACGAACAGTTCGTGTTGCGAGCTGATCAGTTTGCGGCGGAATTTGGATTGTCGCTGATCATCAAAGGCAGCGGTCAGGAATACCGTCGACTGGAAGAAATCGCCGCGACAAAGAGATCTCTCATTCTTCCACTGGCGTTTCCGAAACCGCCGAATGTGGCGACTCCTGAAGCCGCTCAGGATGCGACATTACAATCAATGCTGCACTGGGATTTCGCTCCGGAGAATCCAGCACGTGTGGATGCGATGGGCATTCGGTTTGCCTTTTGTACGGATTGGCTGGAATCGAAAGCCGACTTTCTGAAGTCTGTTCGCAGAGCCGTTGAGCGAGGCCTTTCGCCCACATCGGCTTTGCGTGCTTTGACTATCACGCCCGCCGAAATGTTAGGCGTCGGTGACCAGTTAGGTACGTTGCAATCCGGCCGGCTGGCGAGCTTTGTGGTGACGGATGGTGATCTGTTCGACAAGCAAACGAAGATTGTCGAAACGTGGGTGGCCGGCCAGCGCTTTGAACATTCTCCGGGCGAGGGTCGCGATGCTGCGGGACACTATCAACTGCAGATTCAGCCGATGGCTCAATTCCCCGGTCAACTGTATCTGGAGATTACAAAATCAGATGGCAAGCTGCAGGGGCGAGTGTCTCGCCAGCCGATTCCGAAGCAGAAAGACAAGCCGCAGAAATCGGGCGATTCGGTATCTGCGGAAGGC
>QWOO01000202.1 GCA_003669615.1 Planctomycetota bacterium | reverse complement strand
CGTACGTGAAAGACCGTCCTGTCACCCCAGAAGATTTTTCCGCAACGCTGCTGCATGCGATGGGGATCCCCCCCGAGACCCGTATCAGCCCTGACGGATTCACCCGTCCCGCCAGTACGGGACAGGTGATTGACGGACTTTTTTGATCGCTCAGCCAAATCTCTGGACCACGGCCCGTTCCTTTTCGGTGATCCTGACGAGTATGCCCATGGCAAGGCGAGGGAGTTTCCCGACGAAGGGGGACCGGTTATCCTCATATTGCAAGTGCCGGATGAAGTCGTTCAAAAGGCCGTCACGGATTGGTTTCCGCTGAGCCAAGGGCTTGTGCAGTTTGATCCCGGTTCGGGGCTTGAAGAACTGGTGGCTGCTTGATCGGGAATCGCGAGTTCTGCACTCATTCGGAGCCTCACATGATCCACGCAACCCTTTTCGCTGATCGCGTACAGATGGCATTCCACCCAACGCAACGTGGAGTTGTTGGACTGGTCGATGATTTGCTGGGCCTATGTCGCCACTACCAACTCCAAATGCGTTTTCAAGACGGCCACGGCGTCATCCGTCGGCTCGGAGCAGAAGCAGAAGAATTGTTGGATATCCCGGTCCCGAAGTCCGTATTCCGTGCCGCAATCGCGAGGGTCGCTGCGATCTTCAACGAGCAGCGTCCTGAATCGGTCACGCCTTATCGCGGGGAGGGAAATATTACCCTGCTGCCGCCGGATTTGCAGTGTTCGGAAAAAGAGAGCCCTCCATCAACCTGTTATGTGTCATTTACCAATACACCTCTCGATCAACATTTGGAAATCCGGTTCTCCAGCAGTTCGGCTGGCGATAAAAACCTCTTCACAGTGCTGTTGCGCGACAAGCGAACCGTTACGGTGTTTGGTGATGCGTTGCAATACGTTCAGAACTCCTCGAATCTGACCGACTACGGTTCATACGGCATCCTGTCGCGCACTGATCGCGGTGCGGTTCTTATGGCATTGTTCCGCGTCTCGGAAGTGATTGGCGTGTTCAGCGGTGACATTCGCGATCCTGGGGTGCTTGAGGAAACGAAGCGTGAGACACAGCGACAAAAAGCATTAGCAGACGAACGCCAAGGAATATAGGTCTGTAAAGGTGCCGTCTTAATTTCCGAGAGCCAAGAGCGGTAAAATTCAAAGATCGGTCCACTCACCCGCGTCGAGTCGATGCGGGCCCCGCCTCGATAGCCCGTTACGGGCTCAAAACTTCCCGGCGGCCTGAATTCCACTGCGGCACCCAGCGCATCCCCGATTGCCAGGCCAATCAAGGCCCCCCGACAGCGATCGTTCTTGGGCGAGATCGGCATGGGCTGGCCACCTTTTAGCTGCGTACAGACTTCCGCATCCCCACCCGATGGGTCACATAATAGGCCAGTGCGGCGTCAAGATGCTCGCTCGTCCGAATCGTCTGGAAGTCAATCATCTGGCGTGCACAGTTGCGATGTAAGTCTTCGACGAAGGCGGTGACCGCTGCGATGTAACCTTCGCGTAATGAGCGGGGATCACAAATCAAATCTCCTGCCTCTTCCATTCCCTCAAATTTGGTGGTTCCCGCATAATGGAAGTCCAATTCCTGGTCATCCATCACATGCATCACCATCACATCATGTCCACGCGTTCTCAGCAGCTTCAGTCCCTTGAACAAACCGGCCCGATCGACAAACAAATCCGAGATCACGACAATCAAGCCGCGTCGCGTCTGTTCGTCCGCAACCTGTGCGAGCAATTTTTGCAGGTCCGTTTTCTTGGCGGGCTGCTCTTGATCCAACGTCGCCAGAATCGCATGTAAGTGATTCTGCTTGCTGCTGGCGGGAACCCGCGAGCGAATCTCGCTGTCGAATGTTGTGATTCCCACAGAATCCTGCTGACGCAGCAACAGATACCCGAGCGATGCCGCAATCTGACAGGCGTATTCGTACTTGGTCAGCCGACCAGAACCAAACAACATCGACTCGGAAAGATCGACCAACAATGTCGTGCGAAGATTCGTTTCTTCTTCGTATTGTTTAATGTAATAACGATCGGTCTTGGACCAGACTTTCCAGTCAATGCGGCGAATGTCGTCACCCGGCGCGTACTCGCGATGCTGGGCAAATTCGACCGACTGACCAAAGTACGGACTGCGATGCAGGCCCGATAAAAAGCCTTCAACGACATTCCGAGCCAGGATTTCGAGCCGAGAAATTCGAGCGACCGCTTCAGGCGGCAAAAATCTTCGCGAGGTTTGGGTCACGAGAGAGTTCCCCTTCTTTGGACGGTGTTGACTTGATCAACTGTTCGACGACCTGATCCGACGTGATCCCTTCGCTTTCCGCAGAGAAGTTGACCACGATCCGGTGCCGCAAGACGGGTGCCGCAAGTGCCTGGATATCTTCCGTGGAAACGTATGTCCGCCCATTGAGTAAGGCTCGAGCCTTCCCCCCCAGCAGCAGAAATTGCACCGCTCGAGGACCCGCACCCCAACTCAATTGGTCACGAACAAATGCCGGGACCCCTAGTTCTCCGACACGTGTCTGTCGGACGAGCGCTAACGCGTAGTCGACAACATGGTCACTCGCTGGAACCTGCCGAACCAATCGTTGCAGCGCCAGGATTTCCTCACCATCCAAAACTTTTTGAATGTCATCGGTCTGAATAGACGTTGTTCGCTTAGCGATCTGCCGCTCTTCCGCAAATGAAGGATATTTCACGAAAACCTTAAACATAAAGCGATCCTGCTGCGCTTCGGGCAGCGAATACGTCCCTTCCTGTTCGATCGGATTCTGCGTCGCCAATACAAAGAAGGGGTCGGCGAGGACGTGACGAGTCTGGCCGACGGTCACCTGCCGTTCCTGCATGGCTTCCAGCAATGCCGCCTGAGTTTTTGGCGGTGTCCGGTTGATTTCATCGGCCAGCACCACGTTGTGAAAGAGTGGACCTGAAATAAACCGAAATTCCCGCTTCCCCGTATCCCGATTTTCCTGCAGCACATCGGTGCCGGTGATGTCAGCGGGCATCAGATCAGGAGTAAACTGGATGCGAGCGAAGCTCATGGACAGACATCGGGCTAATGTACTGATCATCAGCGTTTTCGCCAGACCCGGTACACCTTCCAGGAGGCAATGGCCGCGACTGAATAAGGCAATGAGCAATTGCTCAATGACATCGTCCTGGCCAACGATGACTTTTGACATCTGATCGCGAATGGATTGATACGCTTTTCCGAGTTTGGCAATCGATGCTTCGATCTCGGCTTGTGACACAGAGTCGCTCATGACGACGCGGTCTCCCAGTAGAGTGGAGGAATCTCGACCTGTTCTTATGCTAGCGGTTGAAGTAACCGGATGCGACCCCCATGAATCACATTTCGCACAATCAACGGATCCTGGCCGAGATTCGCTGTGATCAGACCGCCGGGAAGTTATACTCGACTGATCATGTACAGATCACCGGCTCAGGATCGCCCCACCACCGAATCACATCGCATTTCCGGCGGTAGAACAGCGGTTTTTCCGGCAATCAAAGAGCGGCTGATGGTATCGGCAGGGGGTCTGGCGGGGTTCATCGCGATCGCGGTGGCACTGAGTCTCACCCGTACTGTCAATCGGGAATCGTTGTGGGTTTCCGAAGTCCAGTTGCTGCTGATCCTGACCTTCCTCATCGCGGGGTGGCTGCTGCCGCTGAGTTACACTCCCTGGTTCGCGGTGCTGACGATCGTGGTCAGTGGCCAGATCGATCTTCACGCAACATCCACTTGGCCGGAATTGTTGATCCGATGGACCTGCCGCCTGCTGTTGATCGGCAGCCTGCTGTGGGGAGTAATTTACGTCAGGCGACGACTGGAACAGGCTGAAAGACTGGCTGGTACGGATGATTTGACGGGCCTTCCCAATCGGCGAGCCCTGTTGGAGCGAATCGCAGATGAATTCGTGCAGCCATCGTCACAGGGGACGCTGTTTTCCGTCGCCATCCTGGATTGTGATCGGGTTAAACAAGTCAATGACCGACGGGGTCACTTGGCGGGGGACCAATTGCTGATCGCGATGGGAACGGTATTCAGGAATCACTTGCCGGAAAACAACTTTGTGGGGCGATTCGGCGGGGATGAATTTGTGCTGCTGCTTCCAGGGGCCGGACAAGACCAGGCGGCCCAAGTGATCGAATCGTTACGAATCGCTCTGAGTCAGGAGTTGCACGAGACGGGAACGGATTTGACATTCAGCACTGGGGTGCTCATTGTCATGGCCCCCGACACCAAAGGCCCCACAACCGCAATCTGCGTCGCACATCCGCTCGACTGTTTGCACCTGGCGGACGGGGCGATGTACGCGGCAAAACGCGAGGCCCCCGGCCATACGCATTTTTGCCAAGCCATCAGGTGCTGAATCTCAGAGGACGATTTCTCGTCAGGGCCGCAGGGAATAACCGGCTATTTCTCCTGTTTGTCTTTCTTCGGTCGCTGGTTTTTCACCGCGTGAGGGTGCGACTGTTCGTAGGTTTCTTTGAGCCGTTTCGTGCTGACGTGGGTATAGATCTGGGTTGTCGTCAGGCTTTTGTGCCCCAACAGTTCTTGGACCGAACGGAGGTCAGCACCACCATCCAGCAAATGGGTCGCGAAGGAATGTCGCAGCGTGTGTGGCGTGGTCAAGCGATCCAGTCCGGTCAACTTGAGATGCTTTTCCAGCATTCGTCCAATGCTGCGTGTCGTGAGACGGGTGCCAAATCGATTCAGAAATAGGGCGTCTTGGTCTTCCGGGCCGGCACCAGGAGCCTCTTTCCGGACTTCAATCCAGCGGTAGAGCGCCTTCGCAGCATACCGTCCAATCGGAGAGATACGTTCTTTCTTTCCCTTACCGAAGACGCGAATGATGTTGGCATCCTGATCCCAGTGTGCTTGATTCAAGCCAACCAGTTCGGCAACGCGTAAACCCGCGGAATAAAGGGTCTCAAGAATCGCCCGATCTCGCAGCCCCTCGATTTCATTGGCCGGTGGTGACTCGAGTAGCGTGGCAATCTGCTCGGTCGTCAGGAAATGTGGCAACTTCCGACCGATGCGCGGGGTTCGCAAAGCCTTGGCTGGATTGGACGAGACGAGCCCTTCGCGCTGACAATAGCGAAAGAAACTCCGCAAACTGGCGAGTCGCCGTGCGATCGTGGTTCGCGCGTAATCGCATTCGTTCAGGTACGAAACGTATCCACGTAACTGACCAATGTGAATTGCACCGGGCGAGGTGACTTCGCCGACCCGATCGCGGAAATAATCCAGCAAGCTGCCAAAGTCTTCACTGTACGACTTGAGCGTCAACTCGGACGAATTCCGCTCGATCTTGAGGTACCGCAGAAAACCATCAATGGCACCATACATATCTTAATTCCAGGGACTTACGCGGCAGAGCGAGGAATCCGGTTTTTCGGTTCGCATGGCTGCTGTGATTCGCCCGACTCGGCCTCACGCAGTTTCCGCACGCGTTGACTCAACGTCGCCGCATCATACCAGGAAAAGCTCAGTTCAGGATCTGCGGCATAATTTCCCAACGTTTGCAGCAGTTGATCGGCACTCTCATCATCGTATAAAAAAACAAAGCGTTCGGACCCCTTGATCAACGCGAGGATATTGACACCGTGCTGTCCCATTATCGCCCCTTCCATGGGTCCGATTTCAAAAACTCGTTTTGTCAGGAAATGTTCCCATTTCCACTGACCTCACGAAATGCCTATCGACACTTCTCGCAGCGAATTGCCAGTTTCTGCACAAAAACGGAACCTCGCCTGCGGACTAGAAACTCGGCACAATCACAATCGTGATAACCGGACAAGTCAACCAATCCGCCGTGACCGAACTTATCG
>QWOO01000005.1 GCA_003669615.1 Planctomycetota bacterium | reverse complement strand
GTGTTCAGGCCGAAGTTGAAAGCTGGTGGAGAACAGGCGAGAGTCTGTTCTCTCGGCTCGCGAAAAACTGCGGCCTCGATCCGCCCACTGAATCACGGCTCAAAAACCTGATCCCAATACCCAAAGCCGCGTAACGAAAACGCCGACGATGGGGATTCACGGAGAAATGGACGGCTACGACCGAAACGGCTCACGCGAACGAGCCCGTTTTGGCAGCTTTCTATTTTCTGCACCAGAGTTCTGCGATGAATAAGCGACGTCGGTTCCAATTGCGACGTGATCCACGCCAAAGTTTTTGGTCACATACTGAATGTGATCCAATAGCGCAGAAATATCGCCCGCCCCGCGCAGGAACTTTGAGATACAGCAGATGCCGATATAGCCTCCGGAATCCGCAATGGCTTTAATAACATCATCCGGCTTGCTGCGAATGTGTGGATGAATGGCCGCGCAGGTCGCGTGACTGGCCACTACCGGGTGACTTGAAACTTTCGCCGCTTCCAGACTTGTCTGCCAGCCGGAATGCGCACAGTCAGGAATCACCCCGATGCGATTCATTTCTGCAATTGCCGTGCGACCGAAATCGCTGAGCCCCGCATTGGACGTTTCGCCACAGCCATCACCGATCATGTTGCGACGCTGATAGGTCAGATGCATCATGCGAATGCCGAGCTGAAAAAAGATCTTCACGTACGCCAGCTCGTCTTCTTTCGTATTCCATTCCTGAGTCAGCGGGATTCCGTTTCCGGTCATGTACAACGCATGTCGACCGGCGGCCTTCGCGGCTTCCACATCTGCGGGAACGGCGGCTTTGGCCACAAAGTCTCGCATGAGCTCGGTGGCGAAATTGAAGCGAGCCAGACGCTTAATCAGTCGCAGCGGATCCTGACATTCCTGGCCAGCATTCTGAAAAATGCAGGTCACTCCCGAGGCCTTCCACGCACTCTGATATTCGTGCTGCTCGGCGGGATCAGTGATATAACGTGTCATCGTCATGTCTTCCTGCAAGTCTTCAATTTCCTGCGGCGAAGCGCCTGCTTCCATCGTCGCGGCCATCACATCACCATCAATCGCCGCGCGAGGCGAGAAACCATACGAATCAAAAACGATCGACTCCGCATGCAACCGCAGCCCTCGTTCAAGTTCTGCGGCCGATGGCTTCAGAATCTCCAGTGCGATATCCCGAGCATGTTGGATTTGCGGATTGAGATTGTCCGTCAGCAGCCGCATGGAGTTCTCACCATCGGCAGACGCCGACGTGTGGCTCACGCCGGCGGATGCCAGTGATGCCACTGCAGACGCCTGCAGGAAAGATCGTCGTTGCATAACTTCGCCTCTTTGAAAAACGTGTTTTCCACATCCATTTGGCATCTGGTCATCAACGGGCTGAACATTGACGCATTTGGCCTGTCTGGCTGAGACCAAACTATTCCGCTGCCCAATCAATGATAGCCGACCGTCTGGAAGCCACCAAAGCAGCGACCGCCCCGTCTATAGCCCCGTTCCACTTGAAAGCAGATTTGGAAACTGGCCCGTCTTTCCTTATCGTCCGCTCTGCAAGGGGCTGATATCCAGGTCGAAATTGAAGAAGACGCCAGAGGCGTGTATCAGAACACAGAATTCCGATCTGCACACGCTCGACGAGACTCTGCACTTCGGCGAAGATTGAGGAACGTTGGGCAAAGTGGATGTTGTATTTCGATTTGAAAATAAGATCGAAATCGTCACAATCAAACTGCCATGAAATACTCAGGCGTCGCGGCTTACCTTCGACGCGGAAAACGCCATAGATCAGAGCAGTCAACCCAGAGTGAATCAGCGACTGATATGCTGCCAATTCATCGGCCTGAATGCATCGAACTGGTGGACTGGCGATCGTGTGTTCTACTTGACCTAAGGTCAATTTCGATCCTGAAATCGGTTTAAAGTTATCCTAACTTTATTACGGAGAATCTGCATGAATTGTCGTCCGTTTCGAATTGCCGGACTGGCCTGCGTAATGCTGGCTGGTGCACTGAACACCGCAAGTGTTGAGGCCCAGGAGAAGAAACCAAATATTCTCGTCATCTGGGGCGACGACATCGGCACCTGGAACATCAGCCACAACAATCGTGGCATGATGGGATACAAGACACCGAATATTGACCGCATCGCTAAAGAAGGCGTCGGCTTCACCGACTACTACGCGCAGCAGAGCTGCACCGCTGGCCGAGCGGCGTTCATCAGCGGATCAGTCCCCGTGCGATCCGGTATGACGAAGGTCGGCATGCCCGCCGCTCCGGAAGGTTGGCAGAAGACCGACGTGACCATGGCCACCGTCCTGAAGAGCCAGGGCTATGCGACCGGGCAGTTTGGCAAGAACCATCAAGGCGACCGCGATGAACACTTGCCGACGATGCACGGCTTCGATGAGTTCTTTGGCAATCTCTACCACCTCAATGCCGAAGAAGAGCCGGAGAACCGCGACTATCCGGGCGACATGAAATTGGCGAACGGTAAGACGTTCCGCGAGACCTTTGGCCCGCGGGGCGTGCTCAAATGCAAAGCTGACGGGAAAGGTGGCCAGACCATTGAAGACACTGGCCCGTTGACCAGGAAGCGAATGGAGACCGTAGACGACGAATCCATCGCTATCGCCAAGGACTTTATTACCCGTCAGGCCAAAGCGGGGCAGCCTTTCTTCTGCTGGTGGAACGGCACTCGTATGCACTTTCGCACCCATGTGAAGCCCGAGCACAAGGGCCTCAGCGGCAAGAGTGGTGATGAATACCACGACGGCATGGTCGAGCACGATCTGCACGTCGGCGAACTGCTGAAGCTCATCGACGACCTTGGCCTCGCCGACAACACAATCGTCCAATACTCCACCGACAACGGCCCGCACTTCAACACGTGGCCGGACGCTGGGACCACGCCTTTTCATGGTGAGAAAAACTCCAGTTGGGAAGGTGCCTACCGCGTACCTTGCTTTATCCGCTGGCCTGGCCATTTCCCGGCGGGTACGACGCTCAACGGCATCGTCTCGCACGAAGACTGGCTCCCAACCTTCGCCGCTGCCGCTGGTGCTCCGGGCATCAAGGAGAAACTTCTCCAGGGCGGTGTGGAACTCAATGGACGCACCTACAAGAACCACATTGACGGCTACAACCTGCTCGACTACCTCAGCGGCAAAGTGGAAGAGTCACCCCGCAATGAATTCATTTACGTAGACGACGGTGGCGAAGTCGCCGCCGTACGAGTCGGCGACTGGAAGGCCATGTATCTCGTGAACCGGGCCAACCGCCTTCAGATCTGGAAGGAGCCGTTTGTCGAACTGCGCGCACCTGACCTCTTCAACCTGCGTCGCGACCCCTTCGAAAAAGCCAAGATGGGCTCCAACACTTATGAGGATTGGTATATTGACCGCGCTTACCTAATGGGACCCATGCAGGTCGTCGCCAGCAAGTTCATCATGACATTGAAAGACTTCCCACCCAGCCAGGCACCGGGCGATTGGAGCCTCAAATCGCTGGAGGAGAAGATCAAGCACATGAACGTTGGCGGTCAATGAGTCTGCAGTCCCTCGGGATTACTGGCCTTGGCCAGGCAGAGCCTTTTGTTCTCGTCCCGAGCGTCCATGTTGGGTAAGGGACTGCCGCAGTATGACTTTCCCAAAACCCCGGAGGTGGCGAAGAAGTTTGCTCAGCGTGGCGTGATTCACTCGTGAGCGCAGCCGGATTTGAAAACGAAGCTTCTCACCAGCTACAAGGCGGGCGACCGCAGCTATGAGAAAATCTACCTCGACGGCTACGACCAGAGCGACGTCATCACCGGCAAGGGCGTGAGGAGTTCAACGTTATCACAACCTGCGGGAAAACAATTCACAAGCATCTGATGCTCATTGCGCAACCCCTGCAAGCTCGAAGCGCAAGCGAGTGGACTGCTCGTTACCACCGTCTCGACATCATGCCAGCGCAGCGCAGGTTTCGAAGTCTTCCCAACAGCGGCACGAATGGAAAGATTGCACGCGGCGGGAGGTGGCCCACTCGCTTGCGCTTCGAGCTTGTCTGGGAATTCTGCGTGCCTCGATCTGCGGGAGTTGTTATTCTGTCCGGCAGATACAGTCCTTTGACAGACGATCGCTGCCGCTGAGCGATTCGCACTTCTGGAAGAAAACCATGAGCACCGCAAGACAAACAAGCTTTGTTTCTGTCGACGACTACCTGGCAGGCGAGCATCAGTCGTCTGTTAAGCATGAGTACGTTGCGGGGTTGGTGTATGCGATGGTTGGAGCAAAAAATGCTCACAACATTATTGCCAGCAACGCACTCATCTCCCTGGGCCAGCAACTTCAGGGAAAGCCGTGTCGAGCCTTCAATCCAGACACAAAGATTCGCATCCGACTGTCGGATCAAACCCGCTTCTACTATCCCGACGTCTCTGTCGTCTGCCGCCCGAATCCGCAGAGCGACGTGTTTCAGGATTTTCCGAGCGTCATTGTGGAAGTCTGTTCTGAGAGTACTCGTCGAATCGACGATGGCGAAAAACGGGATGCGTATCTGACCATCCCCAGTCTCACGCACTACATCCTGCTCGAACAATCGGCCGTCGGAGCCGTCATCTACGAACGCGGTTCGGCCGGTTTCGAACGTCGAGTCCTCACCAAACCTTCCGCCAGCATCCCCTTTCCCGAACTAAACATCAGCCTGTCGCTCGCAGCAGTTTACGATGGTGTGGAATTCAGCGAAGAGTGAACTGCACCGATGATATTGACTACAGCTTCCTCAACCCGTCCTCCTTCATGGGGTTCGGAATCGCCACGTCGATTTCATCAATGCGGGCGAGCGTTTCTTTGCTCAGCACCAAGCCGTCTGCGGCGAGGTTTTCGTTGAGTTGGGCAACCGTGGTAGCGCCGATGATGGTGGAGGTAACGAAGTCGTGTTGCTTGCTCCAGGCCACACTTAGCGCGGTGAGGGTTATGTTCAGATCGTCAGCGATGACCTTTAAACGATTCACGGTTTCACGGACTCGATCGTTCAAAAATCGGTCGGCCAGTCGCTGCTGACGTTCGCCCAGTTTTTTATACTCGGTGAAACGTGCGCCGGGCGGATCAGTGTGCATGTATTTTCCGGTGAGCACTCCTCCGCCGAGCGGTGAGAACGGAAGCAGGCCGATGTTTTCTCGTCGGCACACCTGAGCCAGCTCGCTCTCACAGCGGCGATTGATCAGACTGAAATTGTTCTGCACCGTGTCGTAGCGGCACAGCCCGTGTTTCTCGGACGCGGCCAGGCTTTTCATCAAGCCCCAGCAGGTTTCATTGCTGCATCCGAGCACTCGAATTTTGCCCTGCTTCACGAGTTCCGTGAGAGGCTCAAGCACATCTTCATAGCGAGCCCCATGGTCAGGCCAGTGAGTCTGATACAGGTCGATGTAATCCGTCTGCAACCGGCGAAGACTGGCCTCGACCGCGCGAGTGATCTGGACTCGATCGAGCGCTGAATGCCCATGTCGCACGGGCGGAACAAACCAGCCGTGAGCCGGGCCGGTGATTTTGGTGGCCAGGATCACGGATTCGCGAGGCTTCGTTTTCAGCCATCGGCCGACGACTTCTTCGGTGCGACCGAACAACTCGGCCGTCGGAGGGACCGGGTACATTTCCGCAGCGTCGTAGAAATCAATCCCGGCGTCGTAGGCCCGATCCATGATTTCGAAGGACAGTTTTTCGTCGCACTGAGTCCCAAACGTCATCGTGCCCATGCAGATATCAGAAACAGTCAGCGGGCTATTGCCAAGGCGTCGGCGGTTCATGAAGTGGGACCCTGTACAAGATTTCCAAGTCACTGGAGTGACGTTGTTGCGATAGAATCGCAGAAGAAT
>QWOO01000041.1 GCA_003669615.1 Planctomycetota bacterium | reverse complement strand
GTTTTATCACAACCCGAAGCGTCGGGTCGTGATGGCCGTGGAACTCGCAACGTCAAAAAGTCGAGCAGGGCAGAGTGCACTCGTTTTGTCGGTGGTGCGACAGGATATGACACGTCAGAGAGACGAGGCTCTCCAGCGAACTCGGCAATTTTGCGTGGCCGATCGAAACAGATGTGCTCTACGGCTGTGATTCCATAATTTCTCTGCGGCTCAGAGTCATCGTCTGCTGCAAGTCCTTGATGAACTGCACATCATCTGACAATGCAGGGAATTGAGATCTTTGCAGCTGCAATGTAAACCACTGCCGCTCATTCGCCGGCGGGCGTCCGTTACCGATCTCTTTCCAGTTGATGGTCTCGAGCGCAATACACATGACCTTAGCCAGCTTTCGCTCTTCTGGCATTCGAACGTACATGATGTTTTCTACATGACGTTCCATAACCTCCACGATTTTCTCTCGGTCAACCCCAGGTGCCACAGCACCTTCTGCTGCAACTGCGGCAACGGCCGCTTCTTCAGGTGCAACAACCTTCGGAACTTCCACGACGGGCTCCGGTGCAGGCAGCAATTGTGTCACCACGCTTTGCCACTCTGTTCCCATGGAAGCTTCAACGGGCACACGGAGCGTATTCAGCAATTGCAAATGCATGACCTGCCTGAGCAATGACTGCAGTTGTTTGGTTTCGATGGAAGCGGCAGACTTCGATCGAATCGTTCCGGCAACATGCTGATAGTCTCGCACCCACTTGGACTGTCTTGAGATATAATTCTGCAAGGCCTCGGCTTCCGTCTGAGCCAGAACTGTCGAGTAACCATTGCGAGTACCCGTCTTGATCAGTTGCTGCCGCATGTAGTTGTTGCGAAATGAGTCGCCGGTTTTCAGCTGACTCAATGTTCTGACATAGACGATCACGTCACCGGTCTTCAGGTCAAACCGGATGGTTTTGGCGGGAATTGACCAGCTGGGAAAACTGTTCTCAATCCGAATCACTCCCAGAGGCCGAAAATGCATATCCTGTTGACGAAACACGGCTACGGCTTCGCCGTCGTCGAGGCCATGCGCATCCCCCAGATCGACAGTCGGCTGCCCGTCTGAAGAATGCTGCACAGTGCCCACGAACCAAATGATCCCGGCACCATCTCTGCTGAAAAGTTCCTGCGCACGTGCGGTGCTTGTGCCGGTAATCGGCATCAGCAGTACGGAAAGACCGAGCACCGTAAGAAACGATCCGCAGCGAGGAGAATAAGTCATGAGCGATCTCGAAGTCACAGAGCGACAGGAAAGCAGTTCAGATTTGGTTTCAGCATAACGAGCCGAGCAGTGGAATCACAAAAGCAATTCCTCAATCGGCGAAACTCACACCGCCGACATGAAAGCAATCGGAGCGAGTCGTGCCCGTGGGCAGTGGTCCTATTCTCTACTTCTTTACGCCGGAAGAAAACTCACACGCTGCCAGCAGACGTGGCAGCGAAGTTCGAATGCGGTGAGCATGCGATTCTGAAACACTGTTCAGTGGAAGAGCGACCTTCCGACTGCACAGGCCGCATTCTTCCATCGCCGTCTTCAGGCCTGGAATCAGTTTCATCTGGCCGTTATCTTCGCGATAAACCGATGCAAACATATCGGCGATCGCAGCTTTGCACTGTGCGATCTCGACGGCATCTGCACGCACGGCGGCGTGATAGAGTCTTGTATAAACGAGCGGCAACAGGTTCGCTCCGCCGCAAACACCGCCGTCTGCACCAGCCTCCACTGCTTCCGCAAGAAGTTCTTCCGGACCCATGAAGATCACAAAATCGTCGCGATCACGATGCTGGTCGCACAGCTGCTGAAAGTAGTCCCAGTTTCCACTGCTGTCCTTGATCCCAGCAATGTTGGCATGCCGCGACAGGTTGTCAACGATCGCTAAATCGAGATTCACGCCAACACAGGAAGGCATATTGTACAGCATCACTGGAAGAGGCGACCGGTCGGCCAGTTCTGTAAACCAATCCTGCAGCGCCGACTGAGAAACCTCAAAATAGAACGGAGCAGCCGCGACGATTGCTGACGCCCCGCAGGTCGCCGCATGTTCGGCCAATGCCAGCGATTCGGCAAAGCAGCTGTCTGTCACGCCAACAAGAACCGGGACCCGACCGTTCGCTCGTTCGCAGGCCCGCTCCACCATCTCGTAACGCATCTGATACGTCAGAGAAGGTCCTTCGCCAGTTGTGCCAAGCACGAACAGACCCGAAACGCCTCCGCCAATTAAATGCTCAATGACGCGGTCGACAGCTTCCAGGTCCAAAGCATCGGGAGTCTTCATGGGAGACACAACCGGGGGAATCACACCAGAAAATTTGGCCATGTGGGGACCTGAACAAAGAAGATGACAGTCAAAGCAAGCTAAGTAAGTATGCGCGGTGCTGTCAGCAGAAACACGTTTTTTCCATCGCTCACAAAGCGAAAGTGATGACCTGGCTGCATCCGGGACACATCAAACAGCGCATGCTGATCGGGAAATCTGTGCACACAAGGAATGCTGAAGTGGTTTCGCGAAGCAAGCGCAGCCATCTTCGCAAATGCGCAGGCAGAATCAGGAAATGACAAAAGTTGAGCCCGCGGAAGACTTCAAAACTTTGATCGCTGACTCCGCTGGAGCTTCGTTGAAACGGCTGGGGATCGGCATCGCACGAGGAATGGTGCTCGATTTGAACTGCCACGCGTGTCTCGGAAGCCGTAGACGCGATTGGATCGATGGTTTCAAGCGGAACAACACCGCATTTAGGCCTGCACTGCCTGCAAAATGAATGACATTTTGTGCCGGGCTATCGTAATTTTCGGTTGCCGAAGCCCCAACTACGGGCGACAACCAGATCGCCCATACTGCGTGGAAACGAACATTCCGATTGAAATTAAGCAGACCGGTCACTTGGCTCCCACTGTTGGAAAGTGACCGGTCTAAGTCAAAGTTTGTTTGAACTCCGTCCCCCTGGCGTCCGACATCTGCATTGACGCTGGCATCGGCAATTTCTGCCGGATGGAATTGTCAGCCAATCGTCCAATCCTGGGACACTTCTTCCGTAAAGTGTTTGACTGAAGAGATTTAGGAGACTGCTGCCCGTTCAGAAGCAGCACGGCTGGATCTCGAACAGCACGGTGAAAAATAGGAAGAATCCACACACAGTCCGCTTTGGGGCACATGGGAGACTTCGGAAATTTAAGTAGAATCTATTCAAGACTCGTGCGGATTGTCTCACTAGAGGCCTTCATGCGGCGAATTTCCTTGGATTTCTTTTCTTTTCTGGTTCAATATTGCGCAGCTGCCGGGACTCAAGAATCCTGGCGGGACGTTTCTTAAATCTTGCTTGGGGACACGATGTACACGCTTTTGACAGGTGCCACAGGACTGGTGGGCCGCTATCTCGTTCGAGATCTCCTTTTGAACGGTCATGAGCTGGCTGTTGTTGTTCGGCCTTCCCGTAAACAGGCTCCTCGGGAACGCATGGAAGAAATACTTCAACACTGGGAGCGAGAGCTTGGCCGATCGCTGCCGCGACCAGTTGTGCTGTCGGGAGATATTACTGAGCCGGATTTTGGGCTCAGTGAATCCGAGATAGCCTGGGTAAGCGAGAACTGCGGCAGCATCATGCACAGTGCTGCGATCCTGGAGTTCTACGGGAAAGACCGCGCGGGTGAACCGTGGCGCACCAATCTCAACGGGACTCAGAACATGATCAATCTGTGCCGCCGCACAGGGATCAAGGACATCCATTACGTTTCCACAGCTTACGTTGCAGGTTACCAGACGCAACCGGTCCTGGAATCCACTTTGGACGTCGGCCAGTCATTTCGCAACGACTACGAAGAGAGCAAGTTCTGTGCGGAGAAACTGGTCCGTGAGATCGACTTTGCAGACCATGTGACCGTGTATCGCCCTGCGGTAATTGCTGGTGATTCGCGCACGGGCTACACCAACACGTACCACGGCGTTTATCTGTACCTGCGTTTGATGTCCGTGATGATTCCGCCGATACCGGCCGACGAAAATGGTTACCGTCACACGCCGATCCGCCTGCGGATGACGGGTGAAGAACGTCGAAATATCATTCCTGTAGAATGGGTTTCAGCCGTCATGTGTCGACTGTTCGAAACGCCCGAGGCTCGCGGCTTGACGTTCAACATGGCGCCTGACAATCCGATCAAATCGAAGGAAATGGTCCAGTACTGCGGTGACTACTTTAAGTCGACGGGCGTAGAGTTCCATGGCTACGAGGAACTGCCGGTGCTTTCGAAAGAAGAGAGTGAAGATCAGTGGATGTTTGAACGCCTCGTGATGGAGAATGCGGAAACTTACGCTCCTTACGAACGAACCGACAACACGTTCGACATGACGAACACCAAGCAGTTCGCGGGTGACATCGTCTGCCCACAGATCGATCAGACCGTGGTCTACCGCTACATCGAGTACGGAAATGAAGACCGTTGGGGCAAGCGTAAGCCGGAAGTGGATGCGGTCAAAGCATGGGCGGAAGACATCTTCGCCAACGCCACCGCGGACGACACAACCGGACGACCTGTGCATACCGTTGGCGTCGATGTGCAGGGCCCGGGCGGTTGCCAGGCAACACTGCAATTGAGCGTTTCGGGCATTCACAGTGTCCAGAAGGGGTTGCCTGACGGCGAGTTTCCTGTGCTCCGCGTGAACGCGATCGATCTTGAAGCAGCGATTCGTCAGGAAGCCGAAGCTGATATGCTTCGCAAGGGCTGGGAAAATGCCGATGCCGCGCTGACTCAGGAACTGACCGACCTGCTGGTGGCCGCGTTGGTATCCGAGCCTGTTGGGTCTCAAGTTTAATTCCCTCGGTTCGCCGATTTCTCAAGAGTCTCTGTAAAGCGGGCCAGCAAATTTGCTGGCCCGCTTTTGCTTTGTGATGACAGCAAGATTCTTCCTTATCCCAAAGATGGCCGCGACTTGTGATCATGGCTTCAGTCGCTAAATTGTGAATTGGTGACTTGCGGACATCGTACAACAAGGTTCAGTCATGGCTGATGCAACATATTCCTGCCCACAGTCTCGAGAGCAGGTCATCAATATGTACTTTCTGGAGCATCGAGCCAGGCTGCTGGATGTGGCCGCGTTTCTGGATCGAATCGATCGCGCTCAGCCGGCTTCTGCAGCTGTCGACTTTCGCGAGGCGGCGTTAAAGAAAGCCGTTCAGATTCTTGTTGACGGCCAACCTCACCGGACGAAACGGGTGCTCGATCTGCTCAGCGATGAAACCATCGAGATTCCTCAGTCCGCTCATGGAATGAAGGGTGCCTCCGGCGCTGTGCGGCCGGTTGCGGGAGAAGTCCGATGAAGTACATCGATCCACACGTCCACATGGTTTCTCGCACCACCGACGACTACCAGCGCATGGCGCTCGCGGGATGCATTGCGATTACCGAACCTGCATTTTGGGCTGGCTTCGACCGCTCTTCGGCACAGGGATTCTATGACTACTATCGTCAGCTGACCGAGTACGAGCCTCGTCGCGCCGCGTTGTTTGGCATCCAGCATTTTACCTGGCTCTGCATCAATCCCAAGGAAGCAGATGACCCTGCGTTTGCTCGTGATGTGATTGCTCTTATCCCTGATTTCCTGAAGTGTGATAACGTACTCGGGATCGGTGAGATAGGTCTGAACAAGAACACGAAGAACGAAAAGATCATTCTGGAAGAACAGATCGCGCTCGCGGAAACTCATCATCAGCTGGTGCTTGTTCACACGCCCCATCTGGAAGACAAACGCAAAGGCACGCGGCTGATCATGGACGCTCTGAGCGCCAGCAATATTGATCCCGGCCGCATCCTGATTGATCATGTCGAAGAACATACCGTG
>QWOO01000163.1 GCA_003669615.1 Planctomycetota bacterium | reverse complement strand
TCGCTGAAGGAAGACGGCTCGTTCCTGATGGACATGAGTTACTTCAATTATTGTCAGGGGCTGACAATGACTTCAGAGAAGCTGCATCGGCTGTTTGGAGCCCCGCCGCGGAAGCCAGAGTCACTGCTGACTCAACGAGAAATGGACATCGCAGCGTCGATTCAGGACGTTACTGAAGAGGTCATGCTTAGAATGGCTCGTCATGTCCATCAGCAAACAGGTTCAAAGAATTTAGTACTGGCTGGTGGCGTCGCGCTGAACTGCGTCGGGAACGGCAGAATTCTTCGCGAAGGCCCGTTCGAAAATCTCTGGATCCAGCCGGCTTCCGGAGACGCGGGAGGCGCCCTGGGAACGGCCCTGTTTATCTGGCATCAGCTGCTGGAAAAGAAACGGGTGACAGTTCAGCCCGATGCACAGCAGGGATCGTTTCTCGGCCCGGCATTTTCTGACGACGAGATCGGCACTTTTCTGAAACAGCAGGAAGCGATCTTCACCACCTATGAATCAAACGACGCGTTGTGCGATGCCGTGGCCGAACTGATTGCCAATGAAAATGTGATCGGCTGGTTTCAGGGACGCATGGAATTTGGACCACGCGCCCTGGGAGCTCGCAGCATTCTGGGCGACGCACGCAGCCCACAAATGCAGTCGGTGATGAACCTGAAGATCAAGTTTCGAGAATCTTTTCGGCCGTTCGCCCCGATCGTGCTCAAGGAGCATGTTCACGAATGGTTCCAGATGGAACCCGGTTGTGACAGCCCGTATATGCTGTTGGTGGCCGGTGTTCAGGAACGGTTGAGGATTCAGCCGGACGCGACTGAAGCCGCTGCTTTCGGAATTGAAAAACTGAACTGCCGTCGCTCGCAGATTCCGGCAGTGACTCACGTGGATTACTCGGCCCGCATTCAGACGATCGATGCTGAGCGGAATCCGATGACACATCATCTGCTGTCAAAGTTTCACCAGAAGACCGGGTGCCCGGTGTTGATCAACACCAGCTTTAACGTTCGCAGCGAGCCCATTGTCTGCACGCCGGAAGATGCATGGCGTTGCTTTGGCATGACGGATATCGATGTGCTGGTGTTAGGACATCACGTGTTGCTGAAGAAAGATCAGCCTCATCAGATGACAGTCGCTGAACGCGAGCACCATCTGCAGCAGTTTGAAAAAGACTAACCAGGCATCGTTGCTGGAAAAAAGAAGCCCGACCAAAATTAATGGCCGGGCTTTGAATGCGATGAGTTCATCCGAAGAAAATTAGTGTTCAATGATTCGGATGTTGCGCCAGGAAACATCGAATGGGCCGGTGCCTGCCCCAATGCCGTGAACCTGCAGGCCGATATGTCCTTTCGGATGCGTCTTGTAGATCTCTTCGTGAGTCAGATCGGCGACCATATGTCCGTTGATCCACGTCTGAATACGAGGCCCCCTTGCCACAATACGGTATTTGTTCCATTCGCCGTTCTTGAAGAAATCGTGCGTGTGCTTTTCATCCTTTGGCTCTGGAGACAACCAGCCGTACTTTGTGGATTCTCCGTAGATGTAGCCAGCCTGGCCTGGACCTGCTTCGATTTCCACCTGCGGCCCGTGGAAGACGCCAAGCCCCTGCTTGTTCGCGTCCACATCAGCTTCTGTCTTGCCTCGTGAGCGGATCTGCACGCCGGAGTTCAGCTGGTCGTGAACCTTCACTTCGAATTCCAGTTCAAAATCCCCAAACTCCTTCTCGCTGGCAAGGAAGGAATTTGGGCTTCCTTCGACCGTCGTGCCGTGGAGCGTGCCATCCTTCACTTCATACAAAGCTTTGCCGTGTTCAGCAGGCTTCCAGCCGTTCAACGTTTTTCCATCAAACAGACTGACCCATTTGCTGTCTTTGTCGTCCGCATGAACAGAAGAGGCGGCGGCCAGCACAAGGGCCGTGAATACCGTTAAAAAAATCCGCAACATGGTGAGAAGGTCCTTTCAGGAGGTCAGGTGAAGAGTCCCGGGCAGGCGCCCGGGATGGAGTGTTGTATTTGAGGTCTGCAGCGTATCGTGGGAACAGGATCGCAAAATGGAAAGCCAACAGGGCCGACAGCCGGCCGTTTTGCGTCAATGCGTTGTTGCAAACTCGTAACCGCTACTGATCCGCCGGATCGTTGCGGCCGGCCTTGCATCGGAGAAAGCCGGGGGCAGTCGCGTTTAATTATGAAGATGGGAGGGCGAGGCTCGCCCTTCAATGCGCTAACACCGAGATCAGACACTGCACCCGAGCGCGCCAACTCTTCGAAAGCCAGTAGACAGTTGTCGACGGTCCTGAAAGAATGTTGCGAGTCTGAGAGCACGTCTACCAGCAGTTCCCGTTTTTTGTCGATCGATTTCTGCGGACTGACATCTATGAGCAAATTTCCGTTATCCCGCTTGATCTCGTTCCCTCGCTTTGCGACGGGCCTGGCCCTCTTCTCGTTGATCGGTGGATGTGCCGAAGAGCCGACCGCTCCAGTTTCGCCGACGGCCGCTGGTTTGTCGCAAGCCCCTGCGACGAGTGAGGGGAATTCCGCGAAAAGTGTGAGCTCTTTGGATAAGGCCGCGGCGCCCGGCAAGGAAGAGACCTTTGAACTGAAACCGTTGACGCTCAACAATCTTTCCGGAAACTCCGGAGCTGCGGCTGGCGGATCAACGGGCGGCAGCAAGCAGGACTCCGAGAAGCAGATACAGTCGGTGATCAGTCACCTGCAGCCATTGCAGATTCTGCTGGGGCAGTGGCGAGGAACGACACGGCGCGAATTCGAAAATTTCAAGGCCGTGGATAACCATGAATGGGTTTGGGATCTGCGCACGAAACCTGATCAGCCGGCTCTCACGCTGGAGTCTGACAAGAGTCCTTATCTGAAAAAAGGACGGCTGAGCTGGGACGTAACCGAACAGCGTTTCACATTGACGGCTGTTGATGCGGCCGGAATGGAGCGTTCGTATGTCGGCGATTTTTCAGAGCCTGTTCACGAAATCGTCGGCAGCGACGACAAACTGCATAAGGTGTTTCGACTGGAATTCAATCAGGTCGAGACGCCTGAAACCGCTGGCAGCGAACTATGGCAGATGGCATTCGCTCAGCAAGAGAACAATCGCTATCTGCTGGAGATAGGTCGAAGACGCGGCAATGCGGCATTCGCCAGATATGACACCGTGTCGACTCAGCGCGAAGGCACCTCGTTTGCTGTCAGCGATTCCGGATACGCGGACAAAACCTGCATCATCTCGGAAGGACTTGGGACCACAGAACTGACCTACAACGGACGTTCATACTGGGTCTGTTGCAGCGGATGCAAGGCGGCGTTTGAAGACGATCCGGAAACCTGGATTGCGCGAGCAGCCGCGAAAGAAAAGAAGTAAGCGGAAATGGATTCAGGGTCGTTTGTTCTAGCCATTGATATCGGAAACACTCGCGCCAAGTTCGGACTGTTCCAAACGCAGCCGCTGGGTCGAGTGATCCCGGTCGATATTTCTGCCACCGTTCTGGGCGAGACCGACAATCTCGCCGGCGAGCTTGAGGCATGGTGGAAACGCCTTAATTGCGTTGTGCCTGCACGAACCATGATTGCCGGCAGCCAGCCGGAAACGCGAGATGAACTGCTGCGGCAGTGGCCATTGAAAGACTGCGTGCCCGTAATGATCACTGGCTGTCAACAAATTCCGGTCGTAGCAGATGTGGACTATCCTGAAAGAGTCGGAGTCGATCGCCTGCTGAATGTCTTCGCTGCCAGTCGCGTCGTGGCGAAAACTCAGTCGGCGATTGTTGTGGATTCCGGCACTGCGACAACCGTGGATTTGATGACGGCGGATCGTGTTTTTCGCGGAGGCAGTATTCTTCCCGGGCTGCGTCTTTCGGCACATGCAATGCACGACTACACAGCTCGTCTGCCGCTGCTGAATGTCGATCAGGATCAGTGTGAATTGCCCGAAGTGCCAGGACGAAACACAGAAGCAGCGATGCGGGCAGGACTGTTTATTGGACAGCTGGGAGCAGTTCGCGAACTGATCACCCGGCTGACGGCAGCAGCCTCGCAAAGATATCAGGAGCGTCGACAACCGCAGGTTTTGGTCACTGGTGGCGGAGGCCGACAGTTGGCCAATCACCTTCCTGGTGCGTGGTATATCGACAGTCTTCCACTTCACGGTCTGGCCATGTTGCCGGACGGTATCTCAAATGACCTGCCGAATCATCGGACTGGTTGATCTGTTTGGGGCGTAAAAAAAGCATGGCAACAGAGGCTGTTGCCATGCTTTTAAGAAATGCGGCCTGGTTCAGGCGTTCTGGGTTACTCTTCTGGTCTTGGCGCGGAGTAAAGCTTGCTTGTCTGGCCCATGGAAACGGATGGCTTCTGGCGACGAGCGGAGAAGGCTCCGGAGATGGATGCTGAACTTTCTCGACTTCCGATGCGACCGTTGACGCGTGGGCTTTTCGCTCCGTTTGTCAGTACGCCCGGGAACGGCTTTGTAGGAGTGAAAACGAGACGCTTGCTGGAATAACCAATGTACTCCAGAAAGCTGTCCAGCGGCAGAACGTAAACGCCGTTGCTGTTCGCCGCATCTTCCATATCAACTTTGAGACCGCGAATTCGATTGTAGATTTCTTTCTGCGCGGTATCGACTGTCGTTTCACTTCCAAGGTCGCCGACGACGAGGAATCGTGTGGCGGAGGTGACTTTCGATGGCACATCATTGCGGCTCAGTTCTTCGCCATTCTTTCCCTGCACTTTGCCCTGATCGTCCACCTGAATCACAATTTCCGCACCCGCCATTTCAACGATCTGGTTGAACTCGACGCGGTCACTGCCTGGGTTTCCGTCGAACTCCAGCATACCCACGACGGCAATCTGCAGACTTTGTCCAGGCCAGAACAATGGCGAATAGATGGGGTCACCAGATGCGATAGGGTCGCTTTGCTTCTCTTCTACGATGCGAGCCTTTGCGAGATGCGCTCCGAGAAGTTCCACGATCTCTATTTTACCCTTAATGTCTTTGTCGCTTTGACGCCGGCCTACTCCGCTGTTGTTCCTGGCGTACACGGAAAATGTTGTTCCGATCCGCAGGTCGTCACGTACACCAAGATCGATCGTGCAAAGCTGAGCGTTCTGATCTACGAACAGCAGAGACCCATCGGGGCGTTCGAACTTCAGGTCTTCCGTCAGCATTTTTTCTTTTCGCAGTGTCTTCAACGACACCTGCTGATTAAAGATTTCGTCGTTTAAAGCCGTCTTCTCACGTTCGACCACATCACGTGAATTGGAAAAGCGAGCCTGGACGTCCACAAGCTGAGTTGAGATCTCGTCGAACTGCATCCGTCGCTGCGCGAGTTGTTCGCCGTGCAGGCGTTCTTTGTCGCGAAGCTCCTGATCTTTCTGATCGAGGGTCGCTTTCACCGCTTTGCCAGCACCCGTTTGTGCTTCGATCAGCTTTGTGAGTTCAGCGATTTTTGTATTGAGATGAATCAGTCGTTCGGCACTGGTGGAGGAATTTGCATCGCGATCCAGTGCTGCCTTGACCAGTCCTTCATCAAGACCCAGCGTAGAGGCAGAACCATCGCCCGCATTTCGAGTGATGATGTCACGAGTTGCCGCGACGACTTCATCAGCTGTCCCGGTGCGACCGATCAGCTCTTTCAGAGTGGTCACCTCTGTCTGGAGATTCTGGATTTCCGATTTGGCTCCAGCGTCCGCCTTTGTTGACGCATCAAGCCGTTGCTGAAGGTCTGCGGTGTGATTCCATGTGAAGTACCATGCGACACCCATTCCAACGGCCAGCAGAGCGAAGATTGCATGCCAGATGATCAGGCTTTTGTTGTCTTTAGATGCCATTTGGAGAGCCTCTGTCCCTGCGAAAATGTACGAAGGAAATAAGCGTCAGTTAACGCGGGGAGCTGGAAGATTCTGAGTTCACTAGTCGCTTGCTGGAATACCCTGCGAAATCGAGGAAGCTGGACAAACTTAAGACGTAAACGCCATTGTTCTCTGCAGCTTTGACCATCTCTTTCTGGCATACATCAATTTGTTCGTAGATGAGCTTACGAGTTTCGTCGGCCGTGGTCATGTCTCCGGAGCCACCGATCACGAGGAATCGTGTTGCGGCAGTGATTCGCGTCGAGATGTCGTCAAGACTCAGTTCATCACCGTCTCGGCCGAGAATCCTGGCATCGTCATTCACTTCGACTACGACATCAATTCCGGCGGAAGATGCAATTCGTTTAAATTCTTCGCGGTCACTTCCGGGATTGCCATCAAATTCCAGCATCCCCACCACCGCAATTTGCAGTTTCTGACCTCGTTCAAACAGAGAAGAGAAAATGAAATCTCTAGGTGCGATGGGTTTCGAGGGCTCCTGAAAAACAATGCGAGCTTCAGCGAGGTGATCTTCCAGCAGGGCGACGATTTCAATTCGGCCCTTCTTCGCTTTCGCGTTCAGTGCCTGACCGACCTCCATACTCCCTACAGAATACACCGAGAACTCAGTTCCCAGACGAAGCTCGTCGCGAGTACCCAGATCGATGTAGCATGTGCCAGCCGAAAGATCGACCATCGTGACCGTTCCGTCAGCCCGCTCGAACGTTGCCCCTTGCAGTTTCAGTTTTTCGCGACGCAGGACAATTAACGCCTGCCGCTGGCGAGCGATCTCTTTGTTTAGTTTATCAATTTCTACCTCGCTGTTTTTCATGAACAGCGTGTAGGCATCCTGCTCGGCTCGCAGTTCTGCCTTTTTCGAATCGATGCCGGCCTCTTCTTCTTCCAGTTTAGCGGAATGCTGCTTTTCTTTAGTTCGCAGGTCCAGCTCTTTCTGAGCCAGGTCGGCCTTCATTTTTCGCATATCGGCTTCGTGCGTCTCAACCTGCTTGTTCAGCTCGGCAATCTTGCCTCCGGTTTGCAGCAGTCGATCGGTTGCCGCAGAAGACGCGAGTTCTCGTCCCTGGGCGTTGGTCGTCAATGCCAGTTCGGCGGCACTTGAGGCCTGAGATGGATCGCCCGCATATTTTCCGACAAGGGCACGAGTGCCTTCGACAATTTCATCAGTTCCGCCCGGCTGACCGGTCAGTGCCTGCAGAGACGCCACTTCATTTTGCAAATTCTTGATCGCGGACTTGGCCGTGGCCTCGGCCGCGGTGGCGTCGGCAATCTTTTGCTTCAGCTCATTGCTGAAGTCCCACGAAAAATACCATGCGACCGCAAAGCCCAATGACAGCAAGACGAAAAACGAAAAGGAGATGACGAGCGAGTTGTTGTCTTTTGAAGCCATTGAGTTGCCTCTGTTTCGACGGTCCGTCGAAATTGATAAATCAGTGCTGGTGTCAAAATTGAAGTAAAGGCAGACGAAGGCGCAAGGTCTAAGGGGTGCGCAGTTTACGAAATTCGAGAATCATCTGTGGAAGATACCGGCTGGGAGGAGGGAGTCAAGAAGTTCTTCCAGCCGGAGTAATGTTCAGTCATTGTTCTTCCGGTCGTGATCGTCAATCGCAGGATCGCACGTGTTTCCGTGCTCAGAGCGCGCACATGGGTCTGTCACCCCAGACGTCCTTTCTTCGAGTGCCGGCGCCGGGAAGTTGCGACTTCTCGAAAGAGATCGGGATGATCTGAACATGCCTTTAAATCTGGCAGTTATTGCCGGTCCGTTTGTTCCGATTCTCCGGGACCGTCAGTGTTCGCCCGGAACTCGCGAAACGCAGAGACTCACCAGGCTGCCAGCTGCACACAGACGCTGCTTCCCACGGTCGAGAAACGTGCCAGCAAGGCGTCTCAGGAAGCAGAACGATGCGCGTCCCAGGGAAACGGATAAGTCGCTTAGTTGCAGACAGATATCTGATTTGTCATAGTCTCGCCACGTCTCCGTGGGAGCGGTGATCGACGGGATGTTGTGCTGAAATTCCGGGTCGCGATGACGTTCAGATTGCAGTTCTTCTCTGGTTAAGTTGCCTGGTGGGCAGTCTTTGCTGGGGATGCTGCTGCTTAAACCTGTTTGCGGGTGTGTGATCCATGATGTTCGCCGCTCAATCCATTGCCGAGTTCTTCAGTTTTCTGGGTGGCTGGCAATATGTGGTCGCCGCTGTGATTCATGCGGTGCTTCTGGTTCATGTGTTTGCCCTCTCTCCATTTGCTTTCATTTGGCTTGAGAGAAAAGTCTCTGGTCGAATTCAGGACCGGCTTGGTCCGACGCGAGTTGGCGGTCTCTTTGGCTGGCTGCAGTCTCTGGCTGACGGTATTAAGCTTGTTCAGAAAGAGGATCTCTGCCCGCAGGCAGCCGATTCGATGCTCTTCCGCTCCGCTCCGTATGTGGTGTGCGTAGCTTCCTTTGCGGCGTTTATGGTTCTGCCTTTCAGTCATGGTTGGGTGGCTGTTGCTGCCGATTGTGGCCTTTTCATTATTCTTGCCATTCTGTCGCTCGAAGTGTTTGGGATCATTATGGCCGGCTATTCCAGCGGCTCCAAGTGGTCGCTGTTCGGCGGAATGCGTGAAGCTGCTCAGATGGTCAGCTATGAAATTCCTCTCGCGATCTGTGCTTTGGTTCCGATCGTGGCCGCCGGGTCTCTGAATCTGGGTGAAATTGGGGGCATGCAGCGGGGCTGGTTTGGTTACTGGTTTCTGTTTCATGACCCATTTACGTTCGTGGCATTCTTTGTCTATTTTGTTGTTGCGACGGCCAGTTGTAAGCGAGCACCGTTCGACCTTGCAGAAGCCGAAAGTGAGTTGGTTGGCGGGTTTCACACTGAATACAGTGGCATGCGATGGTCGTACTTTTTTATGGGTGAGTATGCCAGCATGTTTGCTGTGTGCGGCATTGCTTCGATTTTGTTTCTGGGTGGCTGGAATACGGGCATCGGTCCGATTGATGACGCTCTTTATGCGGCGCGCAATGCAGGAGCTGATGGCACGGGTTCGCCGGCTCTGGGTTATTTGGCCAACGTTCTTGGGGTGTTCGTGTTTGTGTCTAAGGCCAGCTTCGGGGTGTTTGTGCAGGTGTGGCTGCGGTGGACTCTGCCTCGTCTTCGAATCGATCAGGTGATGACGACCTGTTTGAAGTATCTCGTGCCGATCAGTTGCTTCCTGTTCCTTGGTGCCATTTTGTGGCCATTGGCTTTGGTGACGACGCTGGGTCGTACCACCTGGACATCCGGGCCGCTCGGTGAGCTGGTTGCGGAAGAGGTTCGTGAGAATCAGGTGACTCGGTCCTTGAGTGCGGCTGATGTGGGTGGTGTTGCTGTGCGGGCGGCTGAAGGCGTTGTTGAGAAGGAGTTGGTTCGATGAGTGGTGAAGCCTTTCTTTTCACGGTCTTCGCGGCAATGACTTGTTTCAGTGCGATTGCGGTGGTTGTGAGTCAGACCGTGGTTCGTATGGCGTTCTGGCTTGTGATTTCTCTTGGCAGCACTGCGGCCCTGTTTTTTCTCGCCAATGCGGACTTCGTCGGCGCGGCTCAGTTGTTGATTTATGTTGGTGGCACTTTGGTGCTTTTGGTGTTTGGTGTCATGCTCACTGCCAGCGGGCCGTATATGAAGATTGGCACATCGACTGGTGAAACTGTCGTGGCTGGTTTGATTGGTCTGTTATTTTTGTTCGTTGTGTTTGCATCGGTCAGTGGTGTGAATTGGCGCCAGCCGGTTACTGCGTCTGCTGATAATGTTGCTACCGGGGCTGTGGGGAATACTCTGCGACCTTTGGGCTTAAGCTTTCTTGGAGCACGTCCGGAATCCGGGGTTTTGCCAGGGGAAGATGCGGCTGGAACTGGTTACCTGCTTCCGTTTGAGATAGTTTCGGTTCATCTGTTGGTGGTTCTTGTTGGTGCGTCCTACCTGGCTCGTGCGAAGCGCCGTGCTGTGCCTGTGAATCAGGTTGTCTGAGCTGTTTGTGCTTCGAAGAAATTGTTCGCCCCGAGTGTGTTTCTCCAGCTGAGGTGTGACTGTTCATGGCTGCTGATCTGAATGCCTATCTTCTGGTTGGAGCAGTGCTGTTCGTGTGTGGCGTGGTTTGCATGGCCACAAAACGAAACGGCATTGGGGTCTTGATGGGCGTGGAGTTGGTTTTGAATGGCGCGAATGTGAATTTCGTAGCCTTCTCTCGTTACACAGACCTTGGGCTGGACGGTCAGGTGTTCTCGCTGTTTGTGATTGTTCTGGCTGCTGCTGAAGCTGCTGTGGCGCTCGCGATTGCTTTGAACTTTTATAACAATCATTTGACCATCGACGTCGATCGTGCGAACAAGCTCAAAGGCTGACCGGATCGATTTTCATTGTGTTTTTGTTGGCTGGATACGACGCTGATTTTCCTGGAAGACACATGGTTGGCGAAACACTAAGAAACCTGTTGATGATCGCGTGGCTGCTGCCGCTTGTCGGTTTTGCAGTTGAGATCTTCGGTGGCTTCTGGGGATCGCGGAAGAGCCGCACGGCTGCGTGGCTGGCGGTTGGGTGTATCGCCAGTGGATTTCTCTGCAGCGCCAGTGCCCTTGTGATCTGGGGCAACGCGAATCATTGGTCAGTGCTCAACAAGCAATCGCACCACTCGGCCGGAGAACACGGTGAGCATGATGCCCACGGTGAGCAGGGTAAAGGCGGGCATGCAGCAGAGCCGGCTCCAAAGGCCGAACATGGATCAGTCTCTGCGCAAGGTCCCTATGTGTTGACGGCGGCGGTTGAAGAGCATGCGGCGGAGTCACACCCAGCTGGGCCGACGGTTTATTCCGGAACGCTGTATTACCTTGCTCGGATTGGTTCGCTGGATATCTCGCTGGACTACTACATCGACAGTCTGACGCTCGTAATGTTTACGATGGTGACGTTCATTGCGACATGCATCCATTTGTTTGCGATGGGCTATATGTCGGAAGAGCTGACGGAGGAATACGTCGATCATAATGCTCATTTGTCAAACGGGCATCATGTGCATCGTCCCGGACGGTTCTACAGGTTCTTCGCCTTTCTGTCGTTGTTCTGTTTTTCGATGCTCGGGCTGGTTCTCGCGGGCAATATTTTTCAGGTCTTCATCTTCTGGGAGCTTGTGGGGATCTGCAGCTTCCTGTTGATCGGTTTCTATACCGAACGAAAATCTGCCAGTAACGCGGCGAATAAAGCGTTCATCATGAACCGCGTTGGGGACTTTGGTTTTTTGATCGGCCTGATGGTGGTCTGGACCTTCTTTGGGACATTCCGCTTCGGTGAGACTGTCGACGAAAAAGGGACGGTGGTTCAGGCCGGATTGTTCCAGTTGATTCAGCGTGATGAAACCGGCAATGTCGTTCGCGACGCAGAGTCGGGCGAGGTTATCATTGGGGCTCACGATGCCGCGTTGACTCCGGGCAATAGTCGCAAGACGATCCCCTATGCTTTGTTGGTTGTGGCTGGGCTCGGAGTGTTCGCAGGTTGCGTGGGCAAGAGTGCTCAGTTTCCTTTGCAGACATGGCTTCCGGACGCGATGGAAGGTCCAACCCCTGTAAGTGCTCTCGTGCACTCGGCGACGATGGTTGCCGCGGGTGTTTATCTGGTGGGTCGTTTCTATCCGATGTTTGTTCAGGAAGTCCTGCTGACGATTGCGTATGTCGGCTGCATCACTTTGTTTATGGCTGCCACCATCGCTGTGGTTGCGACCGATATCAAGAAGGTTCTTGCCTACTCAACCATCAGTCAGCTGGGTTACATGATGCTCGGGCTGGGAGTGTTTGGTTGGGGTGCTGGACTATTTCACCTGGTGACTCACGCGTTCTTCAAGTCTCTGATGTTCCTCTGTTCCGGCAGCGTTATTTACGGCTGCCATCACGAACAGGAAATGCCAAAGATGGGTGGCCTGTGGCGCAAGATGCCGATTACGGCTTTCACGATGCTGATCGGGGTGATTGCTATTAGCGGGCTGGCAATTCCTGGGCTTGTATCGTGGTCAACGATCTTTGCGTTCTCGGGCTTTTTCTCGAAAGACGCGGTTGTTGCCACGTCACTGGCATTTGTGAAGGCGAATCCTTCGCACTTTCTATTGTTCCTCATGCCTTTGCTGACAGCCGGGATTACAGCGTTCTACATGTTCCGACTGTGGTTCTATACCTTCGCCGGTCAGCCTCGCGATCATCATGTTTATGATCACTGCCACGAATCACCGTTGATCATGACAATTCCATTGATGGTGTTGTCGGTGCTGGCGGCGTTTTGTGCTATTGGCGGTGAACAGGGTAAATTGTATCTGATGCTCACCGGCGATCAGCCGGCTCACGTTGCCCATGGTGTTGCCGCTGCTGCTGGCGGAATTACTCTGCCCGGGCATGACGCGATTCACGCTGTTCATAATCAAGCTGGAACACTCGCGTTGATTGCTGCAGTCAGCGGCACATTGATCGCGTGGGTTCTTTATGGAACAAACATGGTCAACGTCGCGGAAATGAAGCGACAACTGGCTGGTTTGCACGGGTTCCTCGCGAACAAGTGGCATTTTGATGAACTGTATGACGGACTGTTCATGCAGCCTGCTCACATCGTCGGAAAATTCTGTTCATGGATTGATCGCACGGTGTTCGACGGCATCATTCACGGTTCTGCGAAAGTGGTGCTGTTTGTGTCCAAATGGGACCGACTCTTTGATGAAAATCTGGTTGACGGATTTGTGAACTTATTGGGCACTTCGACATTCGCTGTCGGACGATCCCTGAGGGTTGTGCAGACGGGCCGGCTTCGCCAGTACGTAATGTTTATTGTGGTTGGTGTAGTTGCTCTTTTTGCAATTCTGTTCACAACCTTTCCCGGCTAGTGACACAGACCTGTACTCTTTGTGTTATGCGGCATGTTTTCGATCTTCGCCTGGCCTCAGGCGGTGTTAGGCAGACTGCGATCAGACGATGAATCCTGAATTTCTTCTCTCTGCAATCATTTTCGTCCCTACCCTCGGCGCGTTGTTGCTGGCGATACTTTTCGACAGCAAGAACAGTGAGGCAATGCGGCTCTTCGCCTTTGCAACAACGCTGGTCACCTTCGGGCTGACACTGATGCTGTGGGGTGACTTCCAGGAAGGCGCCGGCGGTATCCAGTTTGAGGTTGCAAAACCCTGGATCCCAACATGGAACGTTTACTATCGGCTGGGTGTTGACGGCATCAGTCTTCCACTGGTACTGCTGACCGGCCTGGTCAGTGCGCTCGCCATGGGGGCCAGCTGGAGCATCACAAAGCATGTTAAAGGCTATCTGGTTCTCTTCCTGCTGCTTGAAACCGGCATGATGGGCGTGTTTCTGTCGCTGGACTTCTTCCTGTTCTACGTGTTCTGGGAAGTTATGCTGCTGCCGATGTATTTTCTGATTGGTGTGTGGGGCGGGCCTCGCAAAGAATATGCAGCGATCAAGTTCTTCCTGTACACGCTGGCGGGCAGCGTGCTGATGCTGGTCGCAATGCTGATGTTTTACTTCAACGCTCCCGAGGCGGACGGTCGCTTCAATCTGCTCAAGCTTGCGGAAGCTGCCACTGCCGGCACTCTGTTAAGCCCGTCGATGCAGATCACGGCCTTCGTGATGTTGTTCATCGGTTTTGCAATCAAACTACCGGCGTTCCCGGTGCACACATGGTTGCCTGACGCACACGTTGAGGCTCCAACGCCGATCAGTATGATTCTGGCGGGAGTTCTGTTGAAGATGGGCGGATACGGCATCATTCGAATCGCGTTCCCGCTGTGTCCTTATGGGGCGCAATACTGGGCCTACACAATGGTCGCGATTGGTGTGATCAGCATTATCTACGGAGCCTTTGCGGCTCTGGCTCAGACCGACTTTAAGCGAATGGTGGCGTATAGCTCGGTGAGTCACATGGGTTACGTTCTCCTTGGTCTGGCTGTCTGGAAGATCAATGAGGCAACTGGGGAAGCAATCGGTTCCGATTACTGGCAGATGGGCCTGAATGGCGCAATGTTCCAGATGATTGCCCACGGAATCTCGTCGGCCGGTATGTTCTTTATGGTGGGCGTGATCTACGACCGAGTTCATCATCGCGATCTCAACCGATTCGGTGGTCTGATGGGCCGTATGCCACTTTACAGCGGGTTGTCGGCCGGTCTGTTCTTCGCAGGTCTCGGCCTGCCAGGCCTATGCGGATTCATTGGTGAAGTCTTCGTGGTCCTGAGCACATGGAACTACAGTCCTGTGCTGGCGATCATTTCCGCATCAGGAGTCATTCTGACGGCCGGTTATATTCTTTGGGCAATGCAGCGAGTTTACCTCGGAGCGGAGTACAAGGGGCCGCATGCGGAAGATCTGACACCAATCAACACTCGCGAGACTTCTATCGCGTCCGTGCTGTTGGCTCTGGCAATTGTGTTCGGGATATTCCCGGCCATCCTGATTAACATCATGTCTCCATCAGTCAAATCGATGGCGGAAGCTGCACAGGCCGGGTATGAGAAATCTGCAAGTCAGGTGAATGAGTTGCAGGCACAGAGATAGTTCCTGACGGGGTCGTGACCGCTGTTCGTTTTCTCCATAGTCGGTAAGTGTCGCAATGCTGTTCACTGAACTTATCAATTCTCTGATCACTGATACCACTCAGTCACTGCCTCGTTTTGGCGTGGAACTATGCCTGAGTGCCACCATCGTGTTGTTCCTGCTGATGCGATTGACGGGGCTTGACCGCCTGATTCCGGCGTGTCTCACAGCAACAATCGGCGCGCTGGTTGCTACATTTCTGGCCTACAAACAGTTTGACGCGTTACACGATCTGAATGCAGTGCCGTCCGTGAAGATCTTCACGGGGCTGCTCGTCCATGACCTGTTCTCAGTCTACTTTCGCGGGTTTCTGGCATTGTTCCTGCTGCTGACAGTGGCTCTGACAAGCCTGACCGGAATTCCCGACGAAGACGACAGCCCGGATTTTTATTCGCTGCTGTTCGGAGCGACGATCGGCATGATGCTGATGGCCAGCGCGAACAATCTTCTGATGCTGTTCATTGGCATCGAAATGACAAGCGTTCCAAGCTATGCAATGGTAGGTTTCCTGAAGGGACGCAAGCCGAGCAGCGAAGCGGCTCTGAAGTATGTGGTTTACGGTGCTGGTGCGGCGGGTGTTATGCTCTACGGGATCAGTCTGCTCGCAGGCGTCCTTGGCACAACTGATATGTCAATGCTGGCGGCCCGGATGACGGAAGCTGCCGCGGGAGGTTCTGGCGGTCTGAATGATCCCGAGCTTCGAACGGCGTCTTTGGGCATCATGCTCATAATGGTAGGGCTGGCATTCAAGTTGTCTTTAGTACCATTCCATTTCTGGTGCCCGGATGCCTTTGAAGGCGCTTCAGCGGAAGTGGCCGGATTTCTTTCAGTCGCGTCCAAGGCGGGAGCGTTCGGACTGCTGGTGCGATTCTGTCTGTCTCTGTCGGGAGCGCCCGGTACTGAATCATTAATGACCTCCTTCGGCGTGGGACTGGGTTTCATCGCCTGCATCACGACGACCTTTGGAAATCTGGCCGCATACACGCAGACGAATCTCAAGCGACTTCTGGCATACTCCACAATTGCTCACGCCGGTTACATGGTGATGGCTGTGGCTGCAATGCTGGTGATGGCAAACGGCCCGCAAGCGGCTTCCATGCAGGTCGACATCAATCGGTCCATCGAAGGCCTGTTGTATTACCTTGTGGTTTACCTGTTCATGAATCTCGGAGCATTTGCAATTATCGCAATCGCTCGAAACTACACGTTCAGCGAAGAACTGGACAGCTTCCGCGGACTGATCAGCCAGTCTCCGACGCTGTGCATTGGCATGCTGATCTGCATGTTCAGTCTTGTCGGGATGCCTCCGTTTGGCGGCTTTGTCGGGAAACTATTCATCTTTGCATCAGCATTTCGAGCCGGACAGATTCATTGGTTCATGTACGTCGTGGTAGCGTTTGGTGCGTTGAATACGGTCTTTAGTCTGGTGTACTACATTCGCGTTCTTCGAACCATGTTCATGGAAGCTCGCCCTGCAGATGCTCGCCCGGTTCCGGTTCGCCTCGCGTCCTGGGAATCAGCATTCGTGGTTACTCTGGCGGTCTTTGTTCTGTTGCTCGGCATCCTGCCTCATATGATGAGCCAGACCGCCAATGACGCGGCTCAGTCGCTGGCAATTTTCCGTTAGTGATCGACCGTTAGTTTTGAATATGATTTGATCACCACGGATTCACGAAACAGTCAGTTCAACAACAGGTTTGGTTATGACGTGCCAGGATAATGAAGCCGTTCTCAACAACACACTGATTCAGATGGCGTGCAGCTTTCTGCAGTACGTTGGAGAATCGTGGCCGTGGGTCAGCACCGAATCCAATTCGATCGAACCTCAGATTAGAGTTCTGGCGGCTCGCCAGCGACAGGATGTCGCCGAGATCGTGGATCTCCTGACCGCCCGGGAACACTTCATCGACTTTGGATCGTTCCCAACGGAGTACACCGATCAGCAGTTTCTGGCTCTGCAGACGCTGATTATTCGATTGAAAACCAGTCAGACGCTGATCTGCGAGCGAATTGCACTGAGCGTCGAGTCACTGCAGACGGCAGGCGATTCAGAAGCTGCCGAGTTGCTGCGAACGGTCGAATCACACGAACGTGATATTCTGAAAGCTCTGAGCGAAGTTGAACAGGAACTCGCTCCGGCGAAGGCCGTTATCAGCAACAGTGTTGTGTGAGCCGAGCTTGTGAGCCTGCGATCGTATGCAACCTTGAGGCATCAGTTTTAAAGCTGCGAGTTTGCGACTGTCCCAACCCGAAGCATCAGCGAGGGATTGCGATTTTGCCGCTCGCCATTGTTCGTAAAAAATTCCTCGCTCACGCTTCGTGTTATGATAATCCCTCTGGTATTGCACGTTTGATCGACCACAGCCTCGCTGCTTTCCAGCGTTGTGAAATGGTTCTGGGCACCCGTGACGCGAGGAACGACACGCGGGTGTGTTGAGCAGGCTTTGCAGCCACGTGAAGATGGACCGTAAAGCCGCAGATCGGGCCGTCGGTCACCAGCTTTGCTTCAGTCTTTTCTTCTGACAGGAAGTAAATCGCTCGTAAAGACGCTCGATGAGGCCCCACTCGTGCGATCTCATTGTATTCCGGAACAGCTGCTGCGGATTCTTAAATTCCCTGTGGTGGACGGTTTTCCTGCGTCAACGGTGGCGAGCGGCGATGTCACCGCTACCATTTGATTTCAGTCGGCCAATTTGTGTCGACGTTCGGCTTCATACCCGCCGATTCCGTGGTGTGATAGTGGTTGTGAATTGCGGAGATGACTCAAGTGGGCAAATCGGTTGTCCTGGCGTACAGCGGTGGACTGGATACGTCGGTGCTGGTGGGATGGTTGCAGGACGAAGGTTACGATGTGCATTGCCTGTACGTCGATCTGGGGCAGCCGTGCGAAGACCGCGATGCCATCATGAAGAAGGCACGCGATATTGGTGCGAAGTCTGCGGAACTGGTCGATGTCACTGAAGAACTGTGTCGCGACTTCGCGTTTCCAGTTCTGCAGTGGCAGGCGCGTTATGAGAATATTTATCTCATGGGCACCAGCATCGCTCGCCCGCTGATCGCGAAAGCCTGTCTCCAGCGTGGTCGTGAAGTGGGTGCGGAAGCCTTCGTCCACGGAGCCACCGGAAAAGGCAATGACCAATGCCGATTTCAGCTGGCCGCTGAAGCATTGGAACCGGGCATTAAGATTATTGCCCCGTGGAGAATGGAAAAATTCCGCAGCCTGTTCCCAGGCCGCACAGAAATGCTTGAGTACTGTGCAAAGAAAAATATCCCGGTCAAAGCGACCTCTAAGAAGCCTTATTCCAGCGACGAAAACTGTTTGCATATCAGCTACGAAGCCGGTGATCTGGAAGACCCAACCGTTGATGGCACCAGTGTGATTGACTTTGGAATGTCCGTGTCGCCACAGCAGGCTCCGGATAAAGAAGAAGTGGTTTCAATTCGGTTCGAATCGGGCGTGCCCGTGGCAGTGAATGGAAAAAAACTCGGCCCGGCCATGCTGGTGAAGGAACTCAATGATATCGGCGGTCGAAACGGCTGTGGCCGAATTGACATCGTCGAGAACCGTTTCGTTGGCATGAAGAGCCGCGGTGTTTATGAGGCTCCCGGCATGACACTGCTGTACGCGGCCCATCAGGGGCTGGAGCAGATGACGCTGGACCGCGACCTGACACACCTGCGCGATTCCATCAGTCCGCAGGTGGCCGAGATGGTTTACTACGGTTTCTGGTACTGCGCTAAGATGGATGCCCTGATGGCATTCATCAGAGAAACTCAGAAGCCTGTCACCGGCGAAGTGAAATTGACTCTGTACAAGGGCAACGTCCGAGTTTCGAGCCGAACCTCGCCGTACAGTCTCTACAAGGCTGACATTGCGAGCATGGAAGCCGGAGGGTCTTACGATCAGACCGACGCAGAAGGATTTCTGCGGATCATGGGCCTTCCTGTTCGAGTGCAGGGTTCCGTACGGCCTCGCGAGTACTAGTTCAGTACTTTGGTCGAACGTTATCGATCCATCTCAAAGCCATCGCCGCAATCGAATTTGCTGCGATGGCTTTTTTGGTTCAAGACATGGGAATTGTCTGACGACAATCCGCACAGCAGAAAATCCTGTTATGGAATGCCTCGAACAATCTCTGGCCCGATCAGTTTGGTGAACCAGACCGGGAGCTTTTGCCAGACGGCGATCACCTTATCAAACTTGCCGCTGCTCGGTCGCACATCGCCAATGTTGCCCTGACGCAGGCAGTACTGCCAGACAGCCGGGTACTGTTCCGCGCCCCATTGCTGTTTGAATTTGTAGGTGCCGCTGTCGAGCGAGCTGCGTCCGAAGTCGAACGCCTTCTGTCCTCGTTCCACGCTGCGTTTCAATGCGTGCCAGTACATCAGCATATTGCAGGCGGTGTGATTGAAGTCGCGCAGCGAACTTGCGCTGGGAATTAATGTCACTTCCGGACCGTGCAGCAGAAAACCGGAAGCGATGGGCTGCCCGTTCTGAAACACGCTGCAGATTTCCGCGGCATCCCCGAACTGCACAAGCATTTCACGAAACAATTTCTTCGAGAACGGCGGCGTACCCAGATCTCGCATGTTGCGACAGAACACTTCATAGAAGGAATCCAGCTGATCCAACTGTCCGAACGTGACACTCAGAGACGTATCATTCAGCGGTTTTTTCACCTGACTTCGCAGCTTCGACTTCAGTCCGGTCCAGAGTGCATCGGCGGTTGCCGGCAGCTCCATTCGCATATGCACTTTTTCAGTGTTCGTGGAATTGAGTCGAGGATGTTCGACTCGAGTCTCATGGCGCAGTTCCAGATGTTTGACGTTCAGCGAATCCGCCAGCTGGACAGCTCGTTCCGTCAATTGTGATGCGACATCCGGTGTGTCGGCAAGTACGCCGCCTGTGTTCAGATACGGCTGGCTGACCAGAAAGCTGCCAAAGATCGGCCCGCTGATATGCATCAGCGGCAATACTCCGGTGATACGATCGTCCGTTTGCATCCACAGAAAGCAGGTGCGATGTCGAAAAGCACTGGAAAAAACCTCGGCCCACTCTGAACGCAGATGGAATCCATCATAACCCCATTTCGTCAGGTAGCTGTTCCATCCGGCCGGTGCCTTTTCAGCACAATGCACGCTGTTCGATTGAAGGTGAGCAGTCGTCATTTCAACAACCTCTGATCCAGAAGAAGAACAAACTCCGTGAGGCGACGGCCTCAGGCGATGGTTGGCAGAAAATCGTGACTAACGTAATACTGGAATTGCACACGCTGTCTCAGCAGACACGTCCCGCAATGAATGATTGCGGGCGTCGTCGGAAGCACAAAGAGAGGCACACGGTGTCTCGGGGATTCTGCTTGCCAGCGACTCCGACAATTGGCGATACACGCCCACGATTTTCTTCATGCGGCCATCAAAGCAAAAGCGATCTTCCACAGTATTGCGACCAGCATTCGCCATTTGAGATCGCAGTTCGTCTGTCAGCAGACACTTGCGAACAGCCTGATACAGGGCCTCTTCGTCATCGACTGGAATCACGAAACCATTTTGTCCGTTCTTTACCAGTCCCGGAATTCCGTTGCACTTCGTCGCAATCACCGCGCGGTTGCTCGCCATTGCCTCAAGGACAACGTTTGGAAGTCCCTCGCGAAGGCTGCTCAGAACAAACAGGTCAATGGCTCGGTAGAGTTTTCGCGGATCTGAAAGAAATCCGACCAGACGCACGTGATCCTGCAATTCCAGTTCATTGATCTGCTGTTGCAACTGTTCGCGCAGATGACCCTCGCCGGCGATGATAAGACCGATGGGCTGACCTTCGTTGATCAGTCGTGACGCCGCGTTGATAAGATGATGAAATCCCTTTTCCTCAGACAAACGTCCCACCGCACCAAGCAGTATTCGCTGCGAATCGAAGCCGAACCTGGCCTTGTCCGCCAGCGTCGGAGGAGCGACCGAATAATCATCCAGTACGATGGCGTTGTCGATCTGATGCACGCGGTTCTTTGGCACGCCGCATTCCACAGAGCGATCGTAAAGATCCTGCGAAACGCAGATGACCTTCTCGTACCACTTCATGCAAAAACGGTCGATCTTATAGTACAGAGGAGTTCGCGTTGTGAATCGAACCCAGCCATGCGCTGTCGTGACCAGATGCATGCGGTGAAAGCGGCTGATCAGCAGGCCCAGCGCATTGCTTTTGTAGTCATGCGCGTGCCAGATCGTGACGTTCCTGTCTCGGCAAATGCGAAGACAATCCCGAACGACTCGCCAGTCCGTTGGGCCGCGATCGTCAATGCCGATAATCTCCGCGCCCGAAGCGGCTGCTTTCTTTTCCAGTGTTGCAAATCCCGGATCGCCGGGCGGTCGCATAAACAGACACGCACAATCAATTCCGTACTTTCGCAGGTATCGAGGAGAGTTCAGAATCGTCTTTTCCGGACCGCCGCCCGTCCCCGTGACGACTCGTGTATGCAGAACGAAAGGTGTGTTCATGAAAGACTCGGTGATGCCGACAGGGAGCTGGTGAAGATTGTGTGACGCTGAACAGCAGCCGAAGCTGAAGCTGACAATGTTATTTTTGGGTTAACTGCATCGAAGCGGAGCGGAGGCGGCACACGTCAGAACCTGCGGCCTGCCATCCAGCAGACTCGCAGACGGTGTTTCACTTTTCAGAATGTGTTCGAGCCTTTCCGCTTTCGACTTCCAGCTTTCCTGCTGCAGGCGACATCGCGCCATACTTTGTGAAACCGGGATGCCGCTGTAGATCCGGTGACGTACGAGTTGACTGAATTCCGCCGGGCTTTCGGCAACATCGAGGCAGTCGCACCAGGGATCTGTCGAAGGCAGTCGATTCACGACGACCGCTTTGCCAGTAGCCAGATATTCTTTCAGTTTCAGCGGCTGCATAGCACGAGTGACCGGAAGGTCGGCATACGGCATGATCAGCACCTCGGCCCGATCGGCGATAGCCGGAAGTGCGGACAATGGTTGCGCCGGAAGAGTCCGCACATTGGAAAGAGAAAGCAGCGCGGGATCAGGATCCTGCTGAGGTCCAATCAGCACTATGGTGCCTTCGATCAGATCACAGGACAGCTGGCGAATCGACGCCGAATCCATACGTCGGTCAATGACGCCCCAGAAGACAATCAGTGGCCCCGGGAGATCGCTCAGCAACTCACATTTAGGATGTGGTTTTTCGCGCGAGGATGAATCTGACGGCATTGGATTCAGCGACAATTCAGACATCGCAACAGACGAACGGGTATTCTCGGAAGTGTCTGCGACGACCAGGGAAAACCGTTTCGTGGTTTCGTCTTTCGCGGTGTCAATTTGCTGCAGGCGGTTTCCTTCCGGCCGGCGTGTCGCGGAATCACAGCGGGCGGAAAGTTTGCGTTGAGTATTCCAGAAATCCACATCAACACCGTGCGTCAGCAGCGACGACGATCGGCCATCGTTTGCGATCATTTCCTGCAATGTTTCACTCGCGGCGATCAAAGAATCGGCCCTATGAATCATGTCCTGGTCCATTCTGCGCAGCGTGTCACCGTCCAGGCCTGGCCATTGCGAAAAGTCGTCCACGCAGTAATAGACCCATCGTGAAACTGGCAGTGTTCCCGCCAGATCAGCAGTGATCGGAAGTGTTGTCAGTGCGACGACTGGCTTTGGAAGCCGTTGGATCAGTGGACTCAGCTGCTTTGTCAGAAGCCAGCGATTCATTCGTCGGTCTCGATCACTTCCAAACCATGGCCACATTCTGGGATTTATTACGGTGAGATTGGAGTGAGTCTGCACTGCTGACTGACAATCCGCAGCATCCGGATTCGTCCGTTTCGACAAGACAGAACTGACCCATTGTTGCAGTTTCTCACCCGCCCGTTTCAGCGTCTGAAGATCCAGTCGCGGCGCGCGAGTGCCGATCGTGTTGACCCACAGAACAGGCTGGCGGTCCAGAAGATTTCGAACGAGATGTTGACACGAAGACGGATGCCGGCCCCAGTCATCCGAGAAGACAACGATTGAACCGAGCTGGTTTCCAGATAAGCGTTGGTGGCTCATAGCTGGCCCCCCTTCTTGTGCGGCGTCGCGTTAATTACCATGGGAGGTTGTTCGAAAGACAACCTTCGGTGATTGCGATTTAGAACATCGCGGTACACCTTGCGGTAAGAGTCCAGCATACCGTCCAGTGAAAAT
>QWOO01000137.1 GCA_003669615.1 Planctomycetota bacterium | reverse complement strand
CAGTCCTGTGATGGCTGCCAGCGACGTTCGCAACGTGGCGGCCATCAGATCATCGCGTATCTTCCATGCGGACGAGGCAACCGAGCTGGTTGGGAACTCGCGAGTTTGTGCCACCAGCCCCAGTGGCCAGTGCTCCGGATTCAGACGGCAGAGTATCGGACTGGGCAACAGGATCGGATGAATTTTTCCGACGATGACAACAAGCTGCCATGCGGCAACGACCAGACAGAAGACCAGCGACGGTGCCAGCAGATTGCGAAAGGCCGAAGCCAGAACAAAAGTAGACGGTGACTTGTTCATGCGTGAGTGACACCGACCGATTCAGGAACGCGAAACAGTGAGGCACTGACACTTTTGACGAAAGCGTAGAACTCGTCCGAGTCACGGTAAGCGGAGGACCGAGCCTGCGTGGTTTGTACCGAAATCTCACTGCGAATGTGTGAGGGCGAACCGCTCAGAACAATCACTCGGTCGCTCAGAAAAACAGCTTCGTGCAGATTATGAGTGACCAGGATCGTCGTCAGACGACGGCTCTCATGCAACCGCCGCACGTCTTCCTGAAGTCGCAGTCGCAACAGATCGTCGACTGCGGCAAAGGGTTCGTCCAAAAGCAACACGTCAGGCTTGGTGGCCAATGCGCGGGCGAGCGAAAGTCGCATCTGCATTCCGCCGGATAATTCGCTCGGCCGTTTATTCGCATCGGATCGCGAAAGTCCGACCTGACGCAGCAGTTCGTGACAGTCGTCAGATGTGAGTTGCCGATTGCTGCTGCCGGATCCCAGTTCCGTCGGCAACTGCAGGTTGGCTTCTGCTGTTCGCCACGGAAGTAACGTGGGATGCTGAAAGACAAATCCAATATTGTTCCGTCCGCCAGTCGCAGCCGTCGATCGTGTGACACTGCCACTGGTGGGTTGCAAAAGACCGGCCAGTAATCGCAGCACAGTCGACTTTCCGCAACCGGATGGTCCCACGAGTGACAGGAACTCGCCGGCAGCAACTGTCAGAGAAATGTCGTCCAATGTGGACTGGCTGGCGCCGGAAAAGCGAATCCCCAGCGCACGCGTGGTAAACGCTGGTTCTGAGAGTGAAGTTTGCAGAGTTGCGGTGGACAATTGTCCGACTCCTGAACGGCGGAAAAAGCCGAGACGCTCGGTCTTCGAGAGCCATCGTAGTCCACTGATCGCACGAAACAACCGCCAGGTTCCTACGTTCTTTCGTCAGGCAGAAAACGCCGAAACGATTTGCTAAGATGATCGGCCGAGAATGCACTCGGCCGCCTCCACTTCTGCGTTTCTGATTGAGTTTCCTCTTGAACGAACAAGCGTTTCGAAATCTCGTCAGCAAAAAAACGACCGGACTGTGGGCAACGATGGCACGCAGTGGCCTGGGAATATTGTCGCTGGGCTATCGCAGCGTGATTGCTCTGCGAAATTCTATGTTCGACTGTGGACTGCGGAAGCCGAGACGCGTGGCTGTTCCCGTGATCAGCGTGGGAAATCTGACCACCGGCGGGACAGGTAAGACGCCCGTGGTGGCAATGATCGTGGAACTGCTTGTTCAGCAGCAGCGTCGGCCGGCCATTGTGAGTCGAGGCTATGGGTCCGTGGACGGGGAAGCCAACGACGAAAAACGAGTGCTCGAAAGAATCTGCCCAGGGATTCCTCACGAGCAAAATCGTTCGCGGTTTCATGCGGCTGAGAGCGCTCTGCAGGCATCATCGCCAGATGTGATCGTGATGGACGATGGCTTTCAGCATCGCCAATTGCATCGCGATCTTAACATTGTCCTGATTGATGCAACAAACCCGTTCGGCTACGGATCCTTGCTGCCTCGAGGTCTGTTGCGAGAACCGCTGTCCTCACTGCAGCGTGCTGATCTGGTACTGGTCACTCGCGCTGATATGGTGCTGGAAGAAGGACTGTCATCCATTGAACAGCAGGTCGCTCGGTCGGCTCCACACCTCGCCAACCGAATCTATCGCATCGCGTTTCGGCCGACCGGCTTCATCAGCGGGGCAGGGCAGCGATTTTCGCTTACCGACATTGCGGGTCAATCGGTGATTCTGGTGAGCGGCATTGGAAATCCAGAGGCGTTTGAAAGCACGTGTCGACATTGTGGGCTGACGATTGCGGGAACTCAATGGTTCCCGGATCACCATCATTATTCGCCCGATGATCATGCCGCGATTCAACAAATGCGACAACAACTTGGCGCGACGCATGTGGTGACGACTCTGAAGGATCTCGTGAAGTTACCAGGCTCTGGCGATTTTCTGGCTTTGGAGATCGCTGCCGGTTTTCAGGATGAGGGACAGGCTGTCGCATTCCGGATCGCGTTGAAGAATGTCTGAATCACGTTGAGTTCAACATTTCCTTCAAAGCGTGCGCCGGTGGCTGGTGACTCAAAGAGAATTGCCACTGAGCGGATCCTGGGCGCGAATGAAAGACGCGGGACGTGTGCCGGAAGGTGTAATGATCTGCGCGTAAACGTTGAGGTCCAGATTTTGCGAGAGAAAACGGGCGGAACCATCGCACATCACGACGTTGACGCCGCCCGGATGATTCGAGTTTGGAAATGGTCGAGCGCCTTCCGGGCCGCCTCGAGCTCCATTGATGACGCCGTAGGAATGGGTTTTGTCCAGCGGTGCTGCGATATAGTATGTGGAGGAAGTAAAGGCAGTGGCGACGTAGTCCACAGGAAATACGAACGCCGCAAAACGCGGATCCGGATCGCCCCAGTGCTGGCTGCCAGCCGCGTTCACATTTTCCGTCAGCATCAGAGTGTTTCCCGTGCCGTCCTGAATCGTGTTGAATGAATGACTGCGATTGCGGACCGGATTGGGCTCGGGAGCGCCCTTCCGATTCATTGTCTCGGGCCAGAACAAACCGGAACGATAGTTGATTTCGATGTCGTTTCGATCAGGAGTGCCTGAGACAGCGCTGCGACCATTTTTATCCCAGTCGAACCGCAGTTTATTGTCCGCCTGTTGCCGTGCGGCGCCCCAGCCGGATGCATTTGTCAACGACAGATTGATGCTGGCATATCCAGCGTTGACGACATACGTCAAGGCTCCATTCACGCCACTGGCCGTCTGGTCGTCCGGGCAGGTCAGGACCTCCATGTTCATCCCCCGAATAATACTCAGGTTGGAAGATCTGTCCTTCACGAACGTGGAGTCGTGTTTGCGGTCGGGTTGCCAGCGGTCACTCAGATCCACGCGATCGATATGAGCCAGGATGTCGACAACCCAGTTCTTCAACTGGGCCGGGTTAGCGTTGTTAATCCACTGATGTGTGGAATCGCTGCGATAGTCGCCCCACGTTCCATAGGCGGGCAACTGAGATTTCGGTGACTGGCTGCTGAAGTTGATCAGACCAATGCCGAGGTTTCGCACGTTGTTCAGACATTGGACCCGGCGAGCCGTCTGCCGCGCCGACGCAACGGCCGGCAATATGAGCGACATCAGCAGGGCCAAAATAGAGATGACGACCAGCAGTTCCAGCAGCGAGAACCCGTGGCGCTTACACGCACACGATTTTTGGACGACGCATTCCGGGCGATGCTTAGCTTTCATGAATTCACTCCGAACACGACACGGTGGAGGTTCACGACGAAGGAGTGTCTGCTGACAAGAACAGCCACTGCGGGTGAGTCTACCGTTGACGTAACGAGAGGTAAATGCCTCAGGGGCGAGTCGGGTGTTGATTCGAAGGATTCTGCCTGGCAAGCGATGCCTGCGTTCTGGCCGCCCGGCTTGTTCAGAGCGTTCCTAACTCTGTGCAGACCTTTCCTTTTTTGAGCCCCGGGACTGTTCGTGGCGACAAATGGACCAATAATCACGGCAGCGGACTCTAAATGTGGGGCTGAATGCCCGTCAGCAGGAACAAAACCATCATGTGCAGTGCTCAAACTCACCCGTCAACTCTTTCTGAACTTCGAGCCAGCGGCTGGCAGTCGAAGACCGTGAAGGAAGAGATCCGCCAGAACTTCCAGAAGATGCTGGCTTCCGGATCGGACCTCTTCCCGGGCATCCTCGGCTATGAAAACACGGTCATTCCCGAAATCAGCCTGGCCCTTCTGGCCGGTCATGACATGCTGTTTCTGGGTGAAAAAGGCCAGGGCAAAAGCCGCATGATGAGAGCTCTGCCGCGATTTCTGGATGAGTTCATTCCTTATCTGGATCTGCCCGGTTGCCCGGTTCACGAAGATCCCTACACACCGATCACGTCTCAGGGAAAACGGTGCATCGCGGAAACGCCAGCCGATCAGATCGCGATTCGCTGGTGGCCTCGCGAAGAGCGTTACGCCGAACGACTAGCGCCCGGCACAAAGTTCGCCGACATCATCGGTGAAATTGATCCTGCAAAGCTGGCGGGCGGAACCAGCATGTCGACGGAAGAAGCTCTTCACTTCGGGCTGATCCCTCGCATGCATCGAGGGCTGTTTGCGATGAATGAATTGCCCGAACTGGATGAACTTGTGCAGGTCGGCTTGTTCAATATTCTGGAAGAACGCGATGTGCAGATTCGCGGCTACCCCGTGCAGTTTGATCTGGACGTGATGATTCTGTTCTCTGCAAATCCGGCCACCTACAACCGCAGCGGCAAAGTGATTCCGCAGCTGAAGGACCGTATCGGCAGCATGATTCATACGCATTATCCGGCCGAGAGAGATGCTGGCATTCAGATTATGGAGCAGGAATGCGATGTGCCTCTGGACGGCGAATACCCGGTCGTCGTTCCGTTCTTTATGAAACAGATCATTGAGGAAACCAGTCGCGCGGCGAGGAAGAGTCGCTACATCGATCAGAGTTCCGGCGTGAGTGCGCGGTTTAGTATTGCCAACTATCAGACGATGATCGCCAGTGCTCGCCGCCGCGGCGCGGTGCTGGGCGAAAAGCCTGCCGTGCCGCGCATCAGCGATCTGGGACATCTCTATTCGTCGTCCCTCGGAAAGCTGGAAGTGGATTTGATGAGCAGTCATCAGATGAGCGAACGTCAGGTGCTGGATGCAGTGATTGCGGAAGCTATCAAGACGGTGTTTGGCGAGTATGTGGAACAGCACGGTTTGGAAGCGATTTCGCAGATCTTTGCCAAGGGTGTGAAGATCGAAGTGGGCGATATGCTGCCTAGCGACAACTACGAAAAACTGCTGAAGCGTGTGCCGCCGATTTGGGATAAAGCGTTCGAGATCAATGCCAGCGAAAGCGCGGCCGTTCGAGCGTCGTGCGTGGAGTTTGTTCTGGCCGGACTGTATGCGACCGAACGTATCAGTCGAGCCCAGCGGTATGGTGTGGTAACCTACGAAATTGGTTAGGCATAGACTTAGACGGTGAATGGTTACAAGCTCGAAGCGCCAGCGAGTGGGCTGTTCGCGCAGGACCCACTCGCTGGCGCTTCGAGCTTGTATCAGTGAGCTTCCATGCGGACGAACAGATATTTGCTGACAACGCAGGGGCTTTTGCAACTGCTGACATGCCTGTTGATCGTCAAGATTGTTGTAGCAGTCTTTCTAAGTTATCGCGATTACTTCCCACCCAATTTTGATTCCGGATTTTTGCTGGACCGAAATGGCTATTTCTTCGGCCGCTATCAGTGGTCGTTCTACGTTCACATAACCTCGGGACCCTTGTCATTGGTTCTGGGATTGATCCTGCTGAGTGAAAAATTGCGTCGTCGCTGTCCGAAGTGGCATCGATTCCTGGGACGCGTGCAGACGATCAACGTTCTGTTTCTGGTCACCCCGAGCGGTCTCTGGATGGCTCGGTACGCAGAAACCGGCCGAGTCGCGGGGCTCGGATTTGGAACACTGGCCGTGCTGACGGCGTTATGTGTTGCCCTGGGATGGCGAGCCGCTGTTTTGCGACAGTTTCAGAGCCATCAACGCTGGATGGAACGCGGCTTTGCGCTGCTGTGTTCGGCCGTCGTGCTCCGCGTCATCGGAGGATCGGCAACTCTTGCAAACGTGGATTGGCCGTGGCTTTATCCCGTCTCCGCCTGGGCCAGCTGGCTGCTGCCGCTGCTGGGATATGAGGTCTATCAGAAGGCCCGAAAATAATACAAGCTCGAAGCGCCAGCGAGTGGGCCACGTACAATTCTTTACTCCTCATCATTCAACCCCGCAGCGGGCTTGAGTGCCCACAGTCGTTGTTCGCTCCGCGAACAAAACGGGTGATGGGGTAACCTCTCCACCGGAATCATATCGTGAGTTCGTTTCAGTTCGTTGCACAACGATCGAGCACATGGCGACTGCACTCTCGCAACCGTTTTGTTCGCGGAGCGAACAACGACTTTGGCGGTCACCTTCTGTTTGCTTTGGCGTACCGCCAGGTTCAGAAGTCTTCGCCGTTGAACGTTTCATTGCCTGAAACTGTCAGCAACGCTTTCGCAACATCGGGGTTTATACCACTTGAGAGCGAGTTGACAGTCCCATCGACGAACCCGGCATTGACCACTCCATTGTGTGCGGTTCTATTGCCCGGCCCAAACTTCAGCAGGATGTTTTCATCGGCGTCTTCCGGAGACATCCAGTGAACCGCATGAGCGGTCGCGACTTCGGCGACCAGAATTGTCTTGTCGTGCGGGTCGGTGATTTCAGAAAGTCGCCGCGGACGTTCTCCTGAAAAACATCCGTCAGTCGTCGCATTCCCAAGATAAGTGGTGAAGCCTGGTGGCAGTTTTGCTGACGGGCAGGAAAAGATCTCAAGGTGTGTGTTGAATGCCTTCGCATTGACGGGATGGTTCCAGGGCTTTGATAAATCAATAGATTCATAAAGCGACTGCTGATCAAGATAAGGCAGCAGTAGTGTTCGCCAGCTGTGAAGACGGTTACTTTCGGCGTCCACGGTGTAGGCAGGAGGAAACGCGTGGTGATCGTCGGCGTAGCTGAGCAGGGCCAGTGTAATCATCTTGATGTTGTTCATGCATAGAGTTCGGGAACCGGCTTGTTTTGCACTCCGTGTGGCTGGCAGAATCAGTGCAGCAAGCACTCCCACGATGCCGATCACGACAATAATTTCCAGCAGCGAAAAGCGTTTTTGTTTCACGGCATTGACGGCGAGTGGCGTGGGCTCCGGAGATTCATAGGGGTTCACTGTCATGGTGATCTCTCCGATCTGAACAAAGGTTGCAACGCCTGCTGAACTGATGAAATCGTTTAACGGCAAGCCGCATGCGCCGGCGAAAATCGCAGTGTGCCGCTGTGATTGGTCGGTCAACAAAAGCCTCGTCCGCTTCTGTGATTCCTTTCGTGTGATTCGTGTCTTTCGTGGTAAAAAATGAACTACAGAATCGCAGTTCAAACCACGAAATGCACGAATGACACGAAAAGGTCGCAGAGCTCAAGAATGAAGCGGGCTGTATCCCATATACGGAAACGGTTCAGAACTCTCCGACAATTTCCTTCCCATTGATCGAAATCAGTGCACGGCGTGTTTCCGCTGCGAGGTCGGCTGAGAGAAATCGCACGCTGCCGTCCGCTAACGCAGCCTGAATACCGCCCATGTGAGCCACCTCGTCATCTTTGTTCAGGCTCAGAAACATCTGGTCGTCCGCATCCTGCGGCGACATCCAGGGGACGGAATTCTTCAGAGCAACCTCCATCACGATCAGCGTGTTGGAAGTGCCATCGGTGATTTCTGAAAGAGATCGGCCTCGGGTCGGATCAAAACACAGGGACTCGCCAACGAGAGCCAGGTAGGTGGTGTGAAATTCCGGCAGATTGAAACTCGGACAGCGATAGGCGTAAGGAGTGGTTTTGAATGCCTCCGTATTAACCGGATCGTCCCACGGTTTTGAAAGATCAATCGTGTCGTAAAGCGGCGAATGTTCGAGGTATGGCAGGATCAAAGTTCGCCAGCTGTGAAGCCGATTGCCGTTGTCATCGACAGTGTATGCGGGTGGAAAGGATTCGTAGACGTCATGGTAATTGTGAAGGGCGAGCCCGATCTGCTTGAGGTTGTTCTTGCACTGTGTGCGCCGCCCCGCTTCACGTCCCCGGTGGACAGGCGGGAACAGAGCGATGATCACGACCACAATCGCCACCAGGCCACCCAGCTTGAGTAAAGTTCCTATGACGGACCTTCCCTGAGGAGTTTTGCCATCGTTCAGTTCCGATCCTTCATACGGATTGCCGCTTGTCGTCAGAGACTGGTCTGATGCCATCGTTGTCGCTCCTGAAAGCGGACCTTTAGTGAAGTCTAAATAGTCGTTGTTCGCTCTGCGAACAGAACGGGTTGTGGAGTTCACTCTCCACCGTCACAACATCCGTCGGTTGGTTTAGCCCTTTGCTATGATTGAACACATGGAGGCTGCACTCTCGCGTCCGTTTTGTTCGCGGAGCGAACAACGACTATGATCCACCTCATCCGGAATTTAGTCTAAGAAATGGAACTCATTCAGACCGAGCAGGGCCTGGAGATAATCTTTCCAGCGAGCGTCCTGGTCGGATTCGGTCGCTTCGGCGCCGGACGCAACGAACTGTTTCGCAAGGCTGACTTCCTGGGAAGTCGGCTCGCGAGCAAACAGCAGGCGGTAACAGGCGGACAGCTTTTGCTCATCATCGGGCAGCGATTTCAGGCGTTCGTACAAAGCTGCGGCCTGCTGTTCCATCCACGCGGAATTCAAGACGAACAACTGCTGCAGCGGAGTCGTCGTTGGTTCGCGGCGAGGGCTGTGTGAACTGGCCTCCGGAAAGTCGTGCATCCGGAGCATGGGATTCAATTCTTCTCGTTCCACCGTCACGTAGATTGTTCGACGAACGTTGGTCAGGTCGTCAATCGAGCGAGAGGGGCCACTCATGCTGAGATCCAGTTTTCCACAAACCGCCAGCGTAGCATCGCGCCACATCTCAATGTCCAGCCGACGCCGGTTGGCTCGCCACAGCAAATGGTTGGCAGGATCAATCGCATTCGCGTCTTCACGAAAGGCTGTCGACTGGCGATACGCAGACGACAGCAGAATCTCACGATGCAGCCATTTCAGATCCCAGCCGTGGTTCACAAATTCGGCCGCCAGATACTCAAGCAATTCCGGATGAGTCGGTCGGTCGCCCTGGATTCCAAAGTCACTCGGAGTATGCACCAGGCCCGCATTGAAGTGCTGATCCCAGATGCGATTGACGATCACACGAGCCGTCAGCCCCTGCGATTGAGTCAGCAGAGCGTCCGCCAGTTCGGCTCGTCCGCTGCCACGCGTAAATCGAGATTCGCCTGACGGCTGAAACACGGTCAGATAGCGTCGAGGCACAATCTCACCGGGATTCGAAGGATTTCCGCGACGAAACACCGGCAGGTCGCGAACTTCGCCTTCCCGATATTCCAGACGTGTTCGATCGGCTCCATCCGGCTGCACATACAAGCTGGCCTCGCGAAGCACATGAGCCCACGGCTGATCGACTTTGGGATGTGCCGCGCGGATTTCTGCAATCTGCTGTTCGACGGCGTCCGCTTCCGGCGACTTCTGTTCTTTCAGAGGCTTTAGTTTTGCTTCCAGGTCTTTGATCTGCTGTCTGGCCGCTTTAATGGCCGCGACTTCTGAGGCCGGCAGCAAAGGTTGTTCATCAAGCTGAGTACTGGCGAAGATTCCGGCGATCGCATAGTAGTCGGCCGTGGAGATCGGATCGAACTTGTGGTCATGACAGCGTGCACACGCCACGGTCAGACCCAGAAATGTGCGTGAGACGGCATCAATGCGTTCGTCCCATTCATCGGCCACAATCTGTTCGATCACCGATGGAGCGAGCTGCAGTTCCTTCCAGTACGTGGGACTCAGCCCAATAAATCCCAGCGCGGCCAGATCGCCCGGTGCGGTGTCAGGGAGCAAATCGGCGGCCAGTTGCAGCTTCAGGAAACGATCATAAGGCATGTTCTGATTGAGGGCCTGCACCACCCAGTCGCGATACATCCAGCCTCGGTCTGTCGGACTTTGCCAGTCTGGGGTAAAGTCCGTGTACCGAGCCAGATCGAGCCAAACTCGCGCCCATCGTTCACCAAAATGCGATGACGCGAGCAGACGATCGACGACTTTTTCCACGGCGTCCGGTGACGTGTCGTTAACGAATGCGTCCAGCTCTTCCGGCGTCGGCGGTAGTCCGATCACATCAAACGACAGACGTCGCAGCAGGGTGGATCGGTCTGCTTCGGGGTTGGGGACCAGTTGCTGTTCGGTAAGTTTGGCCAGTACAAAAGCATCGATTGGGCTGCGGACCCAGTGACTCTGATCAGTAGACGGAACATTCACGCTGGTGACCGGCTGAAATGACCAGAATTTTCGAGCGGACTCGTAATCGATTGCATGGGCTGCAGAACGCGGAGCCACCTTGTACTCAGGCAGCGCGGCCCCGTCTCGCACCCATTGCTCCAGGATCGCGATTTCATTGTCCGGCAGTTTTCCTTCCGGAGGCATTTGCAGATCAACGTCGGCATAACGAATGGTTTGCAGCAGCAGGCTCGCGGAAGGATCGTCCTTTGCAAACATCGAGCCTCGTGTGCCGCCGACGGCAATGCCTTCGACGGTTTCCAGAACCAGGCCTCCGTTTTCACTGCCTTTGGCGCTGGAGTGACATTCGTAGCAGCGTTTCGCCAGCAGTGGCCGGACCTGAGATTCAAAGAACTCCACATGCTCGGGAGCGGCGGGTACTGGTGATTCATCGGCCGCTGCCGCTGCCGTATGCATCAGCGTCAGCATGACGAGCAACGGAGCCGACTCGCGAAAACATGACGAGACAGGCAAAGGCAATCGCAACATAACAGTCGTTGCTTTTTTAAAAGGCAGGGCAAACGGAATGCGGGCCTTCAGAGTAACATGACGATTGCCAAATTGCGACGATTTTCGCGTCAGAGCGTTATCCTGCAAACGTCACAAACTGACGCCCATCGGCCAGAGTACTGATGGTCGCCGTGCGGGCAAAGTCGTTATCCAAAAGCTGCAGCCGCAGAGAAGTAGTGCCATCGGCCGATCGATTTTCTTCATCAATCAGATACATACCCGCCAGGACTCGCTGAACCGAACCACGTCCGTTGCTCACGGGGCCTTCGTAATCCAGGTACATCAGCCGATGAGCAGGCAGAGGCTCCGCAGCGATCGGCTCATTCAGACATGGTCTCCGCAGCAGTCGCCACGTCCGCGCGGACGACGCTTCTTCCAGCAGAAGGTCCCAGTGCAGAAACGGATGATCGTGTTTCAGAATGACGAATCGTTTAGGCATCGGATTTTCGTCGCAACCCGCGAGCTTCAGACTCCGCCGGTCTCATCAAACGAATCGTTGATCGTGGTGCAGTTGGTTTTGCGGCTGATGCGTTTCAGCAGACCCTTGAGCACTTTACCGGGCCCGACTTCGTAGAAATCATCACAGCCTTCGCTGAGCATCAGGTTGATCGAATCTTCCCAGCGGACAGGATTCAACACCTGGCGAATCAGCAGCTGCCGGATTTCTTCCGGATCGGTGTGAGTCTGCGCGTCTACGTTGGAGACGACAGGAATCTCAGGCGTGCGGATTTCGATTTCGGCCAGTACTTCGGCCAGAGCTTCATCAGCGGGCCGCATAATTTCCGTGTGAAAGGCGCCAGCGACCGCCAGAGGAATCGCTCGTCCACCTGCCGCAACCGCCAGCTCGGCCGCTCGTTCACAGGCCGCGTTTTCACCGCTGACGACGAGGTTACCAGGGCACAGGAAATTGGCGATCTGAATCGGTCCGTGGGCAGACGCTTCCTTGCAGATCTGTTCAACCTGAGGTCGTTCCATCAACAGGATGCTGACCATGCCGGACGGTGTGGCATCCGCGGCCGCCTGCATCGCTTCACCGCGACGTTTGACGACTCGCAGACCATCTTCGAATGAGATGGCGCCTGCGAATACGAGTGCCGTGTATTCGCCAAGGCTGAGTCCGGCTGCCATTTCACAGGCCAGCACAATTTCCGGTGAGTCGGCTCGCAGTTTTTCCAGAGCCGCCAGGCTGGTCACAAACAGGGCCGGCTGGCTGATGACGGTGGAGTCCAGTTCGGCGGCAGGGCCTTCAAAGCACAGCTTGCCGAGATCGAATCCCATAATGTCCGCGGCGCGTTCGTAAAGTTCGCGAGCCTTCGGATACTGAGCCGCCAGTTTGCGGCCCATTCCTACGTGTTGAGCACCCTGGCCGGGGAAGAACAATGCGATTTTGGACATGAGAACTCCTTAAGACTTCTACAGGTTTCCAGAGTCGCCTGCTGTTCCACTTCCAGAGTTTTGGCAGAGCAATAGTCGAGTCGGCAATGACTTGGGCCGACCTGGAAAAGTCACGCTGAAAGTTCGGACTTCAGTACTTCCGTTGTCGAAGAGACAGCAGACCTCAAACGGTCGAATTACACCGGCAGGTTCTGTTGAGCCAGCAGGTCGGTAATCCGGGAATTGATATGATGATTGTCGATTTCCGTCGCCATCTTCAGAGCGTTGCGGATGGATCGATGATCGCTCGACCCGTGACAAATGATGCACACACCATCGATGCCCAGCAGAGGAGCTCCGCCGGATTCCTGATAGTGGAACTGTTCGGTCAGTTTTCCGAGCGTTTGCTTCGCCAGATCACGTTCCGTGGAGAGTGCCTTCATCATGGCACCGCCGACGGTCTTCAGGATGAATTCGGCCATGCCTTCGCTGACTTTCAGCACGACGTTGCCAACAAATCCTTCGCAGACAATGACGTCTGCTTCGCCGTGATACAGGCCGCGACCTTCGACATTGCCCACGTACGAACCATGCAGCTTTGAGTTGGCCAGCATGGTGTGGGTGTCGCGATAAAGGTCCGTGCCTTTACCTTCTTCACTGCCGATGTTCATCAGGCCAATGCGAGGCGATTCGATGCCCAGCATTTCCCTGGCCCAGACGGAGCCCATAAGCCCGTACTGAACCAGATGTTCGGGGCGAGCGGCCGGATTGGCACCAACGTCGATCAGGATGCAGGAACCTGAGATCGTCGGGAGACGAACTGCAATTCCCGGACGCTTGACGCCCTTGAGGAACAGACGAGTCCGCAGTCCGGCGGCGACAACGGCACCCGTATGGCCTGCACTCACGACAGCATCAGCATCGCCGGCTGCCATGGCCTGCCAGCAGCGAACGATGGAGCAGTTTGGTTTTTCGCGCAGCGCAACAGTCGGCTTCTCTTCCATCCCGACGAAACCTTCGGATTCAACAATCCGGATTTTCGGGGGTAAAGAGCCGACTTTGGCGATTTCTTCTTCCAGTCGCGGGCGATCGCCGACCAGCAGGACTTCCAGATCGGGGATTCGCTCAACGGCTTCAAAAGCACCGACGATGTTCGGGCCGGGAGCAAAATCTCCGCCCATCGCATCCAGGGCGATCCGCATGGAAGTTATTCCTCAACGCTTTCAACCAGCGTTCGGCCCTGGTAGTAGCCACACGTTGGGCACACAACGTGTGTCGGAGCCATCGTGCCACACTGTGGGCACTTTGCCAACTGACGTGGTTTAATGGCATTATGACTGTTGCGTTTACGCGAACGAGTCTTGGATTGCCTTCTCTTTGGTACAGCCATGACACTTTTTCCAGACGCTAACTTTGATCAGTGAACCAATTTTCAAACGCTTGTCGCTATCACTCCGGCGCGCTTGGAACGCACCGTTGCTGATTTTCTGTCAGTCCTGAAGACCGAGCCGTCGCAGCGATTCGACGACTTCCGCTGCAGAGAGGTATTGCTTTCGACACGGATTGACTCCGGCAGCAGGCAATTCCTCTTTTTTTCGCTCCAGTCTTGCACGAGCCCAGGGCTCTCGTTGTCATCTCTGCAGTGCCCGCGGGTTGACCGGCAAAAGTCGCCCAGCAAGCAAAGACGTTGACAAATGTGCATGAGTTCGCGATACGAATCGGGCATCGTGTCAAAGACGGGGATCGATGTCAAGAAGGAGTGGCGTTTTGGGGGCGGATTTCGCGTTCACGCGGGTCGAGTCGCTTCAAAAGAGAGCTCAAACGTCAGATTGGGCAGTGATCAGCCTCTTCTCAACGCGATCCCGACTTTGAACAGCAGAGCGACATGCATCACAGAGAATACGATCAGAGCGATCGTGGCGGCCAGAATTGGAATGAGCAGGATCAGAGCCAGAACTGGAGCCCCAGAACGTCCTAGCAATGGCCCAAGTAATGAACAGACAAACACAGTTCCCATGCAGGACGGGATTCCGATGAGGACTGTCATGGCCTGTTTTGCCAGGTCGTCACGGCGAGCATATTGGGACGCTTTTCGCAGAAACAGTTCGAAGCAAACAATGTGGCCAATGCCCGCCAATAGCCCCAGCATTGCAAATACAAACTGCGTACCGGACTGAGATGTCTGGAACGGCGTTGGCTGAAATCCTGCAGCGCCAGTGTTGGCACCGGTGACTGCCTGCGTGATTCCCAGAATGACCTGAAATGAGAGCAGGCTGATCGCCGCGATGATGAACGCTTTTGCCCCGCTTCTTTCTGGTATGGCGAGGCAAATACATTCCCCGATCAGAATGGTGATTCCGGCGATCATCATCCCAATGCCGCTGAGTCCGAGAATTGCGAGGAAAATCGGCGGCGGCCCAATCGTGCTGCCGCTGCTAAGCCGCATTACGAAACTCACGCCAATCACGAACAGGATGATAAGAAAGATAGAAACCGTGGCCCAGCCTTGAATCAGAAGGCCCAGCCCGGCGAGATTCCTGGATGCGGCTTCATTCGCTGACGTAGAGCCACCTCGAGAGGAATTCGATCGCGTCTTTGGCGGAGCAAAGGGATTAGCCCCGAACGAATCGTAGCCTTCTTCATAGTTGTCATCGTAGCTGCCAAAGGAATCGGAACTGTCTTCGTACAAATTCTCATCGTCTTCCACCGGCCGGCGTTTCTTCGGCTTTTGAGCGGGCGATGTGCGGCCTTCCGAAGCCTTTCCTTTGCCAGGTGTTGAAGTGCGAGCGTCGCTGGAAGTCGCTGCTGGGCGAACTGCAGCCGGACGGTTCGATGTGGTTGCGGGCCTTGCAGGGGGCGCAGCGGAAGTCTTGTGTGAGTCGCTGGAGACTGGTCGGGCTTTGCGAACGGCCGGGCGATTTTCTGAACTGCCTGCTTCAGTGGTCGAAGTAGATGCGGCTGCCGACGAAGGACCGGTTCCAGGACCCGTGTCGGCCGTCTGGGGCACGTCCACGACCCCTGAGCACGAAGGGCACCGGATCTTCTTGCCAGCAACGTTGTCTGGTACTTTCAATGTCTTCCTGCAATGGGCACATTGGACCAACATGTTCGTTCGCCGCTGTTGAAGAGTTCGCGAGTCGATTGAAGATAAGCTGGGAACTTAGATTGAAGCCGTTGAACCGATGTTCTTGATTCCCGAGGCCTTAGAGTAAGCTGGTTGTTCACCTGCGACAAGGGCGCAGTCGGTGGAGTGATGGTTTTCCGCAGCGGCCTCGGAGGCGGATTTTGATAACTTCGAACATGCAAACAGCCGCAATCTCGGGCTGGCCAAGGATTGCGGCTGTTATGTTGAAGCACGTGTGAATCTGCCCCGTCGAAGGCAAATCTGACGTTGTTAATACTCGTTCTGCTCTTCGCCACCTGTCGGCAAGGCTGCGACGGCGGTGGGCTTTGCGACCTGGCGAATGACCCGCCGGTCGCGTTCTTCCGAAAGCTTCGCAACCGCGGCATCCAGTGTCATGACACCCAGTTCGCCATCAATGCGACAGCGGATGTTGACGGAGTTCGTTTCCTGTTCCTTGGGTCCGACAACCAGCATGTACGGAATCAGGTCCATCTGAGCTTCTCGGATCTTCGCCTGCACACGCGCGCTTTGCAGATCCGTGGCGACCCGGAAGCCGGCTGAACGCAGCTTGCTGGCGACTTCCGTGGCATACTCATCGGACTTCTCGCTTAGTGGCAGCACGCGAATCTGTTCGGGTGCCAGCCACAACGGAAACGCACCAGCGAAATGTTCGATCAGCATCCCGCAGAAGCGTTCCATCGATCCGAAGGGAGCACGATGGATCATCACCGGACGATGCTGTTTGTTGTCAGCGCCGGTGTATTCCAGCTGGAAACGATTTGGAAGATTGTAGTCCAGCTGCACCGTTCCCAACTGCCATTCGCGGCCCAGACAATCCTTCACCATGAAGTCGGTCTTCGGGCCGTAGAACGCAGCGTCGCCAGGCGATTCGACATAACGCATGCCTTCTTCGGTCAGCACTTTCTTCAGGACGGCTTCCGCACTGTTCCACAACTCCTCACTGCCGACGTACTTGTCACTGTTGGGATCCCGTGTCGACAACTGGACTCGATAATCTTCCAGTCCAACCGCCTGAAGAACAAACTTCACGAGGCCGAGAGTGTCCTTAAATTCCTGCTCAACCTGCTCCGGCGTGCAGAAGAGATGAGCGTCGTCCTGTGTCAATCCGCGAACACGCAGCATGCCGTTCAATTCGCCCGATTGCTCGTAACGGTACACAGTTCCGAACTCCGCCAGACGCACGGGCAAATCGCGATAGCTGCGAGGAATTGCCTTGTACATCTGCACGTGATGCGGGCAGTTCATCGGTTTCAGAAGGAACCGTTCCTGCTGCCGTTCCCACCGACGCAGCGATTCCTGTTTCAGCTCGTTTGAACCATTGACAGGGAATTCTTTGTCGTCGAAACCCAGCACTTTGGCTGCATCAAGCAGTTTGCGTTCATCTTCAGGTGTCGGTGGAGCCAGCTCTTCGTCTTTTGGGTCCAAACATCGAATCCAGTGGTCGATGAGTTGCCCGGCCGAATTCATGAAAATCGGAGCAAACTGGGAGCCTCGATAGTAAGGAAAGTGACCGCTGGTTTCGTACATTTCCACGCGACCGATATGAGGCGAATACACCGGCTGATAGCCGCGGCGCAGCAATTCGGCCTTGATGAACTCTTCCAGCGTCGCCCGAATCATTGCACCTTTCGGCAGCCACAGACAGAATCCCGGGCCCACATCGTTGGAGATTGTGAACAGCCCCAGCTTCTTGCCGAGCACTCGATGATCGCGCTTCTTGGCTTCTTCAATCTGCTCCAGATGCGACTTCAGATCTTTCTTGTCAAAGAACGCGATCCCGTACAGCCGCTGCAGTTGCGGACCGGCCGCGTTGCCTTTCCAGTACGAACCCGCAACGGTAGTCAGTTTGAAGGCTTTAATTTTACCGGCATGTGGAATGTGGGGTCCACGGCAGAGATCCACGAATTCGCCCTGACGATAAAAGCTCAGCGTCGGATGTTCGGCCAGACCGGTCCGAATGTGTTCGGTCTTCAGAGTCTGCTTCAGATCGCTGCACAACTGCAGCGCTTCTTCGCGCGACGCTTCGAACCGATCGAATGGCTCCGCCGCGTCGATGATCTTCTGCATCTCGGCTTCGATGCGAGGAAAATCATCTTCGCTGATCGGAGTCTTCAGGTCGAAGTCGTAGTAAAAACCGTGCCCGGTTGTCGGGCCGAACGCGAGGCCAACTCCTGGAAATAATCGCATGACAGCGCGAGCCATCACGTGAGCACAGCTGTGGCGCATAACGCCCAGAGCTTCCGCGTCACGTTCTGTGATCAGCTTCAGTGGGACCGGTCGCACGTCGGTCAGATCCGCGAGAGGTCGCATGGAATCCACCACTGTGCCGTTAATGCTGGCGGCGATTGTCGCCTTCGCCAGACGTTCACCAATACCAGCGGCGACGTCCAGTGCACTTGCAGAGTCCTGATGGTCGAGAATTGTTCCGTCCGGGAGCTGAACCTTGATCATGAGTCATTCTTGTCGAGAAAAGCCTGCCCAAATACGTCGCGGCCGCTACGAGAAGTCGCGCAATCAGGCAGAAATAGAAATCAGCCGGGGATTTTACCGGCTGGGGTCAGGCACTTCAAACTTCACCTCCAATCAAACTTTAATCGAGACCCCGCGTGTTCGATCAGCGCTGAAGGTGACTCTCGATTGAAGTTTGAAGTGCCTGACCCCTGATGTGTTGGGCGTGGATCAGTTTGCGGATGAGAGCTGTGTGGTCTGGGTTTCCTGAAGGATCAACGATGGCGGGATCCACGAGAATGACGTCCCATTCCTGATTCCCGAAACTCAGCGACCAGTTCATGATCCACGAAACGGCGTGCACAAGTTGTTCGTCACTTTCCGCCGATGCCTCCGCAGGAATGGTGAGCACGACCAGATCGGGTTTCATGGCCCGTACTTTTGCATTGGCTTCTTTCTCAAGTTCGGACAGCGATTTCCCGGCAATCTCCCATGTCGTCAATTCAATCGTGGCGTCGGCGTTGATCGCCCGAATGGCTGCTTCCGTCGCCGCGGCCACCGGGGCCATCGCTAGAATTTTCACGGGAGTTCCGGAATCAAGCAGTTGCTGCGTTCTCTCAAGAACTGACTCCGGCGGCCGGACAGCATCGAGTGAGACTTCTTTCCCGCTGATGCAACGGCAAAGTTCTTCAGCCATTCGCTTATGACCGTCCATATTGGGATGAATGGCATCGCTCATGGTCAATCGCCAGGTCCAGGGAGCTCGCTGCTTCAATTGTTCGCCAGCCTGATACTGATCACATAATCCAACCTTCTTCTTGTCCGCCACATCACGAAGAATGGCGCAGTATTCCACAAGCTTTGTAATGGGCCGATCAGACGTATCAATGACCGCATTCGGCGTGCACAAAACCACCAGGCTCTGCTGAGCCTGGCAGCGATCAATCAGCTGCTCCAGATTACTGCGAAACTGATCCGGCGGGACTCGCACCATGTCGTTGAGCCCAAAGCTGATGGTGACCAGCGTCGGGTGATGCTGCAGGACATCGGTTTCAAGACGGTCCAGCCCATTGGCCGTCGTATGGCCGCTCAGGCCTGCATTGATGACGGTAATCGGTGCCTCGGGATGCGTGGTTTTCAGAGCGATCTCGAGCATCTCCGGATACGCGCCGTGTCCACCGGTGTGGTAGTACACGCCGGTGACGCTGTCGCCCAGGCATACGATTGTGGTTTCCTTGGCGAAGCTGGAAAGCATCGGGGCAGGGGCCGCTGATGCCTTTGCCGCCAGCTGTTCAAACACAAACCGAAAGGCGGCGGTTGTGTCGTCATAGTTCGTATCGTGACCGCCGTCCGGTCGATGGATCAGCAGGGCAGGGGAGTCTTGTTTTTTCAGGGACTCCATCAAGCGAAGAACGCTGTCTGGTGGAACAAGCGTGTCCTTGCCGCCCGTGGTTGCAGCGAATGGCATCGTAAGCCGCTCAGGGAAAAATTCTGCGGACCGCTGACGGTAAACTTCCGGCGTGTCGGCTCGCGAACCGCCGAACGATTCTGCAATAGCCTCGCTGAAATTCGGATACTCAACCAGATTGGCCGTTCCATTCAACGACACCACGCCGTCAATACACTCCGGATGCATGGCGGCGAAGGCCATCGCGGACGTCCCGCCCATGGAACCGCCTGAAATGATCACATTGCGAATCCGATACTGGCCATGGAGGTCGTCCAGAATCTGCAACAGATCGGCTGTTGCCGCGGGGCCCATCCATGACGTTTTTGCTCGGTAATCGGGCGATACAAAAATGGCCTGACGTTCTACGGCTGCGTCGCGAGATCCTCGGCATTCGCCACGGCCGTCGTTGACAAACTGCCAGCGATCGGACCCATGTCCATGCAGAGCAATCACCAGATCATGCGGCACGTTCGCCTGAAACTCAGGTGGCAGGAGCACCACATAACGCTGTTCTGTCTGATCCAATCTGGACTTGAACACCACATCAACGGGCTGCGTTGAATCCTGTGCGGCAACGTTGATAATTCCCGTGAGGGGAAGTGCCAGCAACAGTGAGCACAGAGCGGGAAAGCATGAAGTCTGCATGATGATCTCCTGGCCGGAATAGGGGCGGGATCATGACTGTAGCAAGTTTGCACCAAGGAAAAAGCCGTTAGCTCAGCAAAGCATCCACTGCAGCTGAACCGTGATCCGCCAGCGGGATCGGGCGACCGATGTTGCTCAGGTTTGTTGTTTCAGGATTCAGGTTCAACGCTTTGCAGATGGTGGCCATCAGGTTCGGCACTGTCACCATACCATCCTTGATCTCCATGCCGTCATCGCTGGTTGTACCATAGGCCTGACCGCCCTTGATGCCGGCGCCACCCAGTACGGTGCTCCAGCTTCCCGGCCAGTGATCGCGACCGGTGTTTTCATTGATCTTTGGTGTGCGACCAAATTCACCCATCCAGACCACCAGCGTGTTTTCGAGCAGTCCGCGCTGCTTCAAATCCGACATCAAAGTGGCCCAGGCCGGATCAAGTGCGCCGCACAGATCAGTTACCGCTTTGAAGTTATCGGCGTGCGTATCCCAGCCAGCGCCACCCAGTCCGTCCGCACCGTTCAGTGACACTTCCACAAACGAGACGCCTCGTTCCACAAGACGTCGGGCCAGCAGGCAGCCCTGACCGAAGGCATTGCGACCATAGGCGTCTCGGAGCGTCGCGTCTTCCTGATCGAGATTAAACGCACTCACCGCTTCTGACTTCATCATGCGAACCGCCTGTTCGTAAGACTGCAGATGACTGCTGCCCGGCCCATCCGGACGCTCAGACAGGAACGAGTGTTCGAGAGTACTCAGCAGACTCAGGCGTGAATCCACCTGAGCCGCTGTCAGGCGTTCGGCAGGTTTCAGATTGCGCACCTGAAAGGAGATGTTTTGTTCCTGGTCCATCTCCGAACCCACCACCAGCGGCGACCACGACGGCCCTAAAAAACCAGGTCCGTAAGCCGCCGGACTGAAGGCTCGAAAAGAATTAATGGCGATGAAGGATGGCAGATCGCATTCGCGTCTTGTCAGTTCTTTTCCAAGGAACGAGCCCATCGTCGGATACTGAATCGGGCCCTGAGGCAGATAGCCCGTGTGCATGTAATAGGTGGCCCGAGTATGGTCGCCTTCTTTGGTCGACATCGACCGCACGGGCGCCAGATGCTGCATCATCTTCGCAACCTTCGGCAAATTTTCAGCGATGCGAATTCCGGGCACGCTCGTTTCAATCGCCTTTGTTGGCCCGCCATTTTCATGACCCTGCTTCGGGTCGAACGTTTCCATCTGACTGGGCCCGCCGGACATCCACAGCAGAATGCAGGACCGTGGTGTCTTGGCACCCGACTGCTGAACTTCGGCGGCAAGCTGCGGCAGCCAGCCGGACATTGACGAGCCGACCAATGACAGACCCGCGTACTTCGCAAAGTGTCGACGTGTAAACATGGGACTGATCCTTATGACTCAGAATTCTGATCGATGGCGATCAACTCGCATCGGTGTTGACCACAATCATCATGCGGTCTCAATGATTCAGTAAAAACTCGCTGCTGTTCAGCAAAACCCAGAAGATATCCGCCATCGCCTCCTGTGAGCTGCTCGATGGACCGCCGTCAGTGACATACTTACCGAAGGTTTCTTTCTCAGCCTGCGTCGTGTGTCGGCTGAGTGCGGCGATAAAAAGAGATTCCAATTTCTCATCGTCCGACATGAGCGGAAAATCGACGATGGCCCGCAGTGTCTGACTTTTTTCCAGAGTTGTTGCACTCTCCACGAAATCGCCGTTCATCATGGCCAATGCCTGCAGGATCGTCGTTTCCCGAAGCAGCGGCGATTCGTTTTCGTCGCGAAAGAGTTCCAGAAAGCGGGCTCGCGGAGTATCCGCGTCGATCACAAACGGATTGTCAGAACGATACGGCTGATAGTATCCGGTTGCTTCGGCCAGACTGTCAAAGAACTGTTCGGGCGTCAGGCCTCGCAGCGCCGCGCGGGCAAACTGCGTCGGATCCGCCTGGCTTGCGTGAGTCTGTCGGCTGGTGGTTTGGTACACACGAGTGGCCGCGATGGTGCGAACGATAAACTTCAAATCGAAGTCGTGGGCCGCAAACTGATCGGCCAGGAGATCGAGCACTTCCGGATGGGAAGGCGGGTTGTTCTCCGAAAAGTCATCCACTGGCTGAACGATTCCCTGACCAAGAAACTGGGCCCATAGCCTGTTGACGGCCATCCGAGCGAACCAGGGATTTTCTTTGGCCGTGACCCAGTCGGCCAGAATTTCGCGAGGCGATGATGTTTCATTCCAGTCCGGTTCAGTGCCCGTCAAAAACATGGCAGGCACAACGTCTCCGGTGGACGGAACTTTGATCGATCGCACGCCTTTAGTTTCGGTCATTGACATCATCGCTGCGTTCTCCGGGTCGATCCCGTCGGGTTGCTGGAAGCCCGAGTAAAACGCGGCCATGTTCCAGAACTGATTTCGTTTCCACTTGTCGAACGGATGGTCATGGCACTGAGCACAATCCAGGCGAACACCCAGAAACGCGCGTGATGTTCCTGTCGCAAGATTTTCAGGCTGCAGCTGACGGGCAAGAAAAAAGGCGCTCGGACTGCTGGCGGAATTCAACACCGCGTTCGGATCATTTCCGTAGTCGATCGGCGTGGTCATCAGTTCGCGAACCATCCGATCATACGGCGTCTCTTCAGAGAAATGTTTCCACAGCCAGGCTTCAAAACCGGGCACCAGACTGCGAGCCTGCGGGTCGCTCGCGGCCTGAGGAATCAGAGCATTTCGCCAGAGGATCGTGAAGTGCCTGACGAACGCTGGTCCATCCAACAACTGGTCGACCAGATCGTCACGTTTTGTTGACGTCGAACTGCTGAGGAATTCTCTGGTTTCAGACACCGCCGGGATTCGCCCGGCCAGGTCCAGATAAAGCT
>QWOO01000223.1 GCA_003669615.1 Planctomycetota bacterium | reverse complement strand
TTACGTCTGCCACCACGAAGCACCAAATTCTTCGCGAGCGAATTGAAAAAATCAATGCCCACGACCAGTAGCCCGCGCCAGAAACCTTTTTTAAAGGCCCAGCGCCCTCCCTGTCAATCGACTAAAGCCGTCTGTTTGCCTTGAAATTCGTCTCAGTGTAATCCCAGTTTACCACTGTTCACTGGCCGCTACAGGCCGTGTATTCACCGTGACTGATGGTTTTGAGGCTCGTAGCAACGACGTTTCGGCGGCTTTTTCTGGCACGCGGTTGCTGCCTCACCGGACAATTGTCGTCGTCGAATCCGCCGTGCCCTTAAGCGCTGGCACGCAGAGAACCGGGCTGCGGATTGGCTCGCAGATCGTCGATTCTTTCAGCTATACACTGCAGTGCGGTGGCGATGAGCTGCTGCTGATGAACGACCTGTTCAAGGACGTGGCAGATTTCGTCGAGTCTTGTTTCCATTGCGGTGAGCCGCGCGACAGACTGCTCATGAAAACGACTGAATTTATCGTCCTCGGATTCCGCTGGCGTGGCCAAATAGTCCGAGAAACGAATCGTGTCCGCGATCTGGCATGAGTCTACGGCTTGTTGAGCGGCCTTCAGAAGATCGCCGAGCCGGCTGGTGCCAGATGACACGGAGTTGATCATTCGGAGTTCCGCCTGAAGTCCCTCAACTAGCTGCACAGCGCTCATCGCTGCCGGATCAGCCGCAGTCTCTGTAACAACGCCATTGGCCGCACTGCATGGGAAGTAAGCCAGTCGGACATCGCCGATTTCAATGAGGTCGCCCTCATGCAGCTTGCACTTGCTGACAGATTCGCCGTTGATCAGTAACTCAGGTGCCGATGCGATGCGGACAATTTCGGCCATTCCTTTTTGGATCTGGATGGCCGAATGAATAGCCGGCATTTCTGTCAGGCCGAGCCGTAGGTCACAGCCCGGTCCCTGACCGATCAGGAACAGGCTGGAAGAGATCGGACGGAACGGAAACCTGCGATCGCCACCTGCGAGTCGTAGGTAGGCGACCGTATCTCCAGGCAGAAATGGTGTGATGTTTTCCACGGTACCACTCGCTGTTGGCTCGAATGTGCGTCCGGATACAGGATCCGAAGTTTGAACGACTTTGGTGTTCGATCGTCCAATTGTGGGCGCAGCGTGAGTGCTGCAATCGGAAAATTGGACGATCATTTGGGATTTTCCAGCCGTCCAGGGGCAGTCCGACGAAGTCCCGCTTCGTGAAATCCCGACCCGCAGTTTTTCGTCGACTCGGCGGCAGAAATTGCCGAAGTGCGGCGATCCAGGTTTTTAGCGACGGTGGGCCATGGAGACGACCTGCGAAATGAGCGGGACAAAGTAGCGGCGTGATTGTGCCAAAACCGTAGCTGGACGTGTGACGGTTCAGGTGGACATCCGAATTCTTACGAATCCGGCGACAACGGCGGTTCTTATTCGGCGTACTCACTTTGATGGGCCGGTTTTTTTTAGCGGCGGGTTAGCCTGGTGGCCGCCCGATTGCCTGGGTCGGTGGTTTTCGAGTCTTATCAGCGCGGGCGACAGGCAGATCGATTGGTGGGCTGTTAGAATGGGGATCTGGAAAAGCAGAGAGCTCGCCGCATCGAGCGACTTCTCTGCGGGCTTTTCGCTTCCACTTCTTATTTATCTATCGTTCAGGAAAGTTATCGAATGATCACCGTTGGCATGAATTATCACGTACTGCCGGGCAAGCAGCTGGATTTTGAAGGTAAGTTTGCGGGCGTGATTGACGCTCTGAAGGCCGCTCCCGGACACACTCATTCTACTTTGTGGAAAGACGTGGCGGACGATGCTTCTTATCTGATCACCAGTGAATGGTCCGACGAAACCGCGTTTCAGGAATTCATCCGCAGCGAAGAGTTTCGTGCGGTGACCAACTGGGGCAAAGAACAAATCCTGTCCGGACGTCCACAGCACAAAGTTTACAAGCACTGATCAAGATCTGCGAAAGGCGAAGGGCGGACAATGGCTTCATGACCGTTCATGGACGCTGGGAACATCGTTCGAACATTCGTTCGAACATTGTTTCCGTGGCGGGTCGCCTTCTCTATAAGCTTTATGCGGCGCAGAGAGTCAGGGAATGCAGAACTCATTTGTTTGCACTTCAGGCCTGTCTTCGAGTTTGTAGATGTTCGCTGATGCAGCGAAGCGGTCTGGTCTGATTGACAGAATGTACTCGGTCGAGGTACGTTCAGGAGACTACAGCTTGATACCGGTCGACAATGTCGACCGATATCGAGTCTCGCCAAATTCTTCCAATGGCCTCGGATGTGCCTCATGAACCGAACTACGCGTCGTGCTTTTCTTCGTCGATCGGCTCTGGCTGCAAGCGCTTTCGCGGCCCCGATGATTTTGCCACGACGCGTGTTTGGTGCGAATGAACGCATCGCCGTAGCGGCTGTGGGCGTCCGCAATCAGGGATCGGGCAACGTCCGCAAGTTCCTCGCCGCCGGAGCTGACATCGTTGCGATCTGCGATGTTGATTCGAAAGTGGCGGCCGATGGAGTTGCCATTGTTTCCGAGAACAACCCGGCTCCAAAAGTCTTTGGCGACTATCGTCAGATGCTTGAGGAACAGGGGATCGATGCCGTTCTGATCACCACGCCGGACCATTGGCATGCGCGCATGACGATCGATTCGTGTGCGGCCGGAAAAGACGTGTACTGCGAGAAGCCTTTATCGTTGACGATTGCGGAAGGCCGACGGATGGTCAACGCGGCGCGCGAGCACAAACGGATTGTTCAGACGGGTTCACAGCAGCGGTCGTCTGCCGAATTTTGGCAGGCCTGTATGCTCGTTCGCAACGGCATCATTGGCGATGTGACCGAAGTGCTTGTGGGAATTCCTGACCCGAACCATCCGGGCTCCATTGGCGACGTGGAACCAGTGCCGCCTGAACTGAACTACGAGATGTGGCTGGGGCCGGCTCCTCTGAAGCCGTATCACAGCAAGCGAGTTCACTACAATTTCCGTTTCTGGTGGGACTATTCCGGCGGTCAGATGACCAACTTCGGGGCTCATCATCTGGACATCGCTCAGTGGGGTCTGGGAATGGATCAAAGTGGACCGGTGGCGGTTGAAGGCACGGCCGAGTTTCATCCGCAGAAGCTGCATGAAGTCACCGAGAAATGTCGGCTTGTCTATACCTATGCCAATGGGATCAGGATGACTTTGGGCCAGGGCCAGAAAGACATTCCTGAAGGTACCATGTTCATCGGGACGAAGGGTCGAGTTTACGTCAATCGCGGGAAAGTGGTCGCTGAGCCGATGGACCTGGCGAAAGTATCACTGGAAGCTCCCGAAATGACGCAGCTGTATCGCAGCGTTGATCACACGAAGGATTTTCTCGCGTGTATCAAAAGCCGAGAGTTGCCGATCTGTGATGTGGAGATCGGGCACCGATCTGCGACGGTCTGCCATCTGGGCAACATGGTCGCTCGTCTGGGTCGACCCGTGAAATGGGACCCGGTGACTGAAACCTGCCCTGGCGACGCGGAGGCTCAGGCTATGACCGATCGCGAATATCGCGGTCCGTGGAAGCACTAAGCATCGAACGGAAATAGTGTCGCCTTTCGCTCTGCGAAAGTTGCGAATGCGCTTCTTTCGCAGAGCGAAAGGCGACTTTAAAAGCATCGGTGCTGACCAAGATCAAACCGACTACTCAGCACGAAGCAGTAACGAGATCCCTCTTTGTAAGATCGAATTCGGATGAACCATTTTCGCAAAGCCATTCTGGTGACATCGCTGATCAGTCTCGTTGCGGTCGGCTGCAGCGAACGCAAGTCGGCGCTGCCCGCAGCCGGCAATGCAGCGGCCAGCGTCGCTGGTGGCCAGGATTCAGCCGGCACCGCGGAATCAAAGACGGCGACTGAGGAATCAATCCCGGCAGCCGATCAGCCTGCTCCGTAGTGCATTGTTGTAGCCGGATTCGTGAGAATTCGGGCGTTCGCCGTTCGGCCAGCCCGATTACCTAACAGTCGCTTCGAAGGTGATTGTGCCGGTTTCGTGGCCCTTCAGCGGCTTGTCGAGTCGGAAGGTCAGGATCGAGCTGCCTTCACCGTTCGGTTCGACAGTCACTTCACCCGGATGCTTTTCGTCAATCTGTGCTGAACCGCCGACGTAATCGAGTCGTGGAGTCAGATTGTCCACAATTGCAACGTCGTACACATCGAAGTCGCCAGTGTTCTCGAAGCGAATTGTGAACGTGATCGTGTCGCCCGACTGAGCCAGCTCGCGATCGGCCAGTTTCACGATGTGCACGTTGCCGCGAGTCTCTCGTTCATCCTTTACGCCGATTGTCTGCTGCACTTTGAAGTTGGCAGTGATCTCGGAAGCGTTCGTCGTGACAGCGGTGATGACGGGGAACTGATCGCGAGTCCACGCACTGGCGTTCTGCATCTGCTGAGCCAGCACGAAGGCGTCGTTGCGATTGAGAGCGCTCGGGCTTGAGTACGCTCGGCCCTCGTGTCCTTCGTCAACCTTTCGACTCTGTCCGGCATTCTCGGTGCGACGAGCCTGCATTGGCGGAGTCGAGGCCTTCATACCGTCAAGCCGATCACGCTTCTCGAAACCGTACAGTACTGTGTCATGCACGTTTTCCTGAGCCGCGTTGCCTGTCTTCAGATTGCCAGTCGACAGGCTGTCTTTCGCGCCTGCGGCTTTGTCAACCTTCGTGTCGGCGACGAGGCTGGTCACCGTGCGGATCGAGCCGAATCGAGGAGCATACACGGCGACTTTGTTGGACGCTGTGGTTCGCAGCTCGCCCGTGTGGTCGGCGAATGCAGCGACTGTATCTTCCGTGTCCAGACCGCTGCGATCGGTATGCATGGCGGCCGACAGTTCTCGATCGCCACCGTCAAAGATGTATTCGTCGGCGTATAGATCGGCGTACGGCGATGCGGCGATGGTTTCCATGCGATACAGCGGCTGACCGTTCGCGTTGGATTCCAGACGTGGTTCCGCCGGGCAGAATCCCGGTGCACCTGGCATCTGCGATTCTCCCGGAGCGTACTGACCCGGCGGACAAAACGCATCCTGCTGAAAGCTGGTAAGCTGAATGCCAGACTGTTTCTTCAGAGCCGCTTCGTGGTCAAGAGATTCTTCGAACGTCATTGCGTGAGCAGCATTGCCACTCTGCGACGTGGCCATCGAATTCGGTAGTGAATTCGCTGTTGCGACAGATGGCTTGCTGCCGCCAAGTCTCACGACACCATCCGCAGCGCCGCCAGTTTCAATCGCTGCCGTGCTGTCTTCGTCCGGATAGCGGGCTCGAGCAGGACGAGGCTGAACGCCGCGTTCCTGTTCGATCATCTGCGGCGTTGTTTCGGAATAGACATGATCGGGTTCAGATCGAACGGCGGACGACAAACTGCATCCCTGATTGAGCCACAGCCCAAGTCCGGTGATTCCCCAGGCCATCAGCCGTCGCGTTTGATTTCGATTCGATGTCATTCGTTCGTCCTGTTTTCTGGAATCGTCGGCCGGCTTCGTGCCCCGGATGTCTCTGGCTGCTTTGAACTAAGGCTTCCGACTTGCCAAAGCGCCCCTGGTCTTCTTGCGATCTGACAGTTTCACAACGCCCGTGTTGACGGGCACTGTTTCTCCCAGATCAAACGCTCCGCCTGAACCGAAGTAGGAGCTGGGCATGTTCGATCCGTCGGGAACTCGTCCGCCAATGCGCACAATGATCATCGGGCGCCCGAGGAATCCGGCTTCCTGCAGTGCGTTGTCGGTCGGCACAATCTGATTGAGCCCCTGGCGGCGGAGCGGATCGATCATCGAAGCCGTGCGTGGGTTTTCAAGATAGATAATCCGAGTCACCAGCTGGCCATCGATCGCCTGTTGCAGATCG
>QWOO01000201.1 GCA_003669615.1 Planctomycetota bacterium | reverse complement strand
CGCCACACAAAGCACTTCGTAGTAGTCACGCTGAGCCGCCATCATGTTGCGCCGCAGAAGGATTTCGCTGTATTCTGAAATCCGGATTCGACAGGAAGCCGCTCCGGATAATGTTACTTGTTGCCCGCCGCGGAAGATCTCTTTACAGAAACCACCGACCTGCGGGATGCTCGCAATGACATGACCTGAAAATTCAACATGAACCGAGTGCTGATTAAACCATCACTCAGTCCCTTAACTCACAGTTTTCGAAGTTTCAAGGTTCGGGCCTGATCCGTCGTTCGAGGCCATGAACAGATCGCGATTTCTGTACCAATGTGGCGAGCAAAGCCGCGAACAGGCTGGTTCACTCGAATTCGTCAGACCTAAACCTCGGTGCTCAAAATGCACACGGGACACCATTGCTGGTGCCCCGCGTTTATGAAATCAGGCTGTCGTGGCCCATGATGATGGACCTGTCCCTCACCACGAGCACTGCGCCTGTTAGCGGATGACACCTTCAGACGCTGGCTTCTTTCCGCCTTCTGCGTCTTCAATCTTTGTCACCAGCACCTGGGTCGTCAGCATCAGACCGGCGATCGAAGCGGCGTTTGACAACGCACTTCGAACCACCTTGGCCGGATCAAGAATCCCAGCGGACAGCATGTCCACGTAAGAGTCCCTGGCAGCATCGTAACCCATGCTGCCAGCAAGCTGGCGAACTTCGTCCACGATCACAGCACCGTCTTTGCCACAGTTGTTGGCAATAGTGCGAGCAGGAGCTTCCAGAGCTCGTGCAATGATGCCGACGCCGATCGCTTCATCACCGGACGCTTTGACCTTGTTGACCGCTTCGATGGCTCGCAGCAACGCTACGCCGCCACCAGGAAGAATGCCTTCTTCAACAGCCGCACGAGTCGCGTGCAGAGCGTCTTCCATGCGTGCCTTGGTCTGCTTCATTTCTGCTTCGGTGGATGCACCGACAGAAATAACAGCCACACCACCGGTCAGCTTGGCAAGACGTTCCTGGAACTTTTCGCGATCGTAATCGCTGTCCGTCTTTTCGATGTGATCGCGGATCTGCTGAACGCGAGTCTTGATGACGGCAGACTTTCCGGCGCCTTCAATAATCGTGCAGTTGTCCTTGGACACTTCGACTCGACGAGCACTGCCGAGGTGAGACAGTTCCACGGCGTCCAGCTTGATACCCAGATCTTCGGAGATCATCGTACCGCCGGTCAGAACGGCCATGTCGCCCAGCATTGCCTTGCGACGGTCGCCGAAGCCTGGTGCCTTTACAGCACAGATCTTCAGAACGCCACGCAGCTTGTTGACAACCAGAGCTGTCAGGGCTTCGCCGTCTACGTCTTCCGCAACAACAAGCAACTGCTTGCCGGAGCGAGCGACCTTTTCGAGCAATGGTACGAAATCGCGAAGGCTGGAGACCTTCTTTTCGAACAGAAGAATCAGACAGTCTTCCAGAACGCACTTCATGTCTTCAGCCTGAGTCACGAAGTAAGGGCTGATGTAACCCTTATCGAACTGCATGCCTTCGGAGAACTCCAAAGTCGTGCTGTTGCCCTTGCCTTCTTCGACAGTGATCACGCCATCGCGGCCAACTCGTTCCATGGCGTTGGCGATCATATCGCCGATAGCCTTGTCGTTGTTGGCAGAAATTGCGCCGACCTGAGCGATCTGCTGCTTGGATTCGACCGGGCGTGCCAGCTTCTCGAGGCTCTTCAGAGCCGCTTCGACAGCCAGTTCGATGCCCTTGCGAACGATCGTAGGATTCGCACCCAAAGTGATGCTGCGAAGGCCTTCGTTGTAAATCGCTCGGGTCAGAACAGTGGCGGTCGTTGTGCCGTCACCAGCGGTGTCGCTGGTCTTGCTGGCGACTTCGTTCACCAGCTTGGCGCCCATGTTCTCGTATGGATCTTCCAGTTCCACTTCCTTGCTGACAGTGACACCGTCTTTGGTGACCACTGGATTTCCGAAGCTCTTGTCGATAATCACGTTACGACCGGTAGGTCCCATCGTGACTGCAACAGCTTTGGCCAGTGTCTCCACGCCACGCTGCAGCTTGATGCGGGCTCGATCGTCAAATAACAGTTGCTTTGCCACTTCAAAGGCTCCTTCAGCGATCACACGCTGCGATAATTAAAATGAATTCAGGGAAGCAAAGCGGATCTGAAACAGACCCGCCTACTGTGGCCCAACTTTAGAAGGTCGGGCTTAAGGCCGCATGCGACAGATCACTAAACCAGCTTCGCCAGAATATCGCTCTCTCGCAGAATCTTGACTTCTTCGCCGTCGACTTCAATTTCTGTCCCGCCGTACTTGCCGAACAGAACCTGGTCACCAACCTTGACACTGATCGGTGAACGTTCGCCACTGTCAAGCAGTCGCCCTGGACCAACAGCAAGCACAGTTCCACGCTGCTGCTTTTCTTTGGCAGCGTCTGGCAGAACGATCCCGCCAGCGGTGGTTTCTTCTGCTTCGTTTGGACGAACTACAACGCGATCATCAAGAGGATTGATCTTCATAAGTGTGAACTCCGTAAAGTCTGAGCCCAGCTCAGAGTGTTATTGAATTAAGTGAAGTTGAATCAGATCCGGTTGGCTCGAAGACTGAGCCCAGAAAACGCCCGGTTGATATCAACCGGGCATCACTCGCCAGCGGCGATTACATCATCCCAGGCATGCCCATACCGCCCATGCCTGGCATTCCGCCACCCATGCCACCCATGCCACCGTCATGGTGATGGTCGTCGTGGTGGCCGTCTTCAGCCTTCTTCGGTTCGTTGACCACAATGCAGTCGGTCGTCATCAGCAGTGAAGCCACGCTGAACGCATTCTGCAGAGATGTTCGAACGACCTTGGTCGGGTCAATCACACCGAAGGCAAGCATGTCACCATACTTGTCGTTCAGAGCGTCGTAACCGTAGCTGACCTTCTTTTCTTTCTTGACGCGATTAGCAACGACCGCACCATCAAGACCGGCGTTCTCTGCAATCGTTCGCAGTGGCATTTCGAGGATGCTGCGAACCAGTTCCACACCGAACTCTTCGTCACCCTTAACGCTCAACTCATCCAATGCCGAAGCACAACGCAGCAAAGCCACGCCGCCGCCAGGCACGATGCCTTCTTCGATCGCAGCACGAGTGGCCGCCAGAGCGCCGTCGATGAGGTCCTTGCGTTCCTTCCTCTCAGTCTCGGTCGCCGCTCCCACATTGATCTGAGCCACGCCGCCTGCCAACTTGGCCAGACGTTCCTGCAGCTTTTCGCGATCGTATTCGCTTTCTGTGCCTTCGATTTCGCGACGGATCTGCTCAGCACGACCCTGAATATCAGACTTCTTGCCGCCACCTTCGACGATCACCGTCTTATTGGCGTCGATGCGAACTCGCTTGGCCTTGCCCAGATCAGACAGCTGAATATTTTCCAGCTTGATGCCCAGATCTTTAAAGAAAGCCTTGCCGCCGGTCAGGACTGCCAGGTCTTCCATCATGGCCTTGCGGCGATCGCCGTAGCCAGGAGCCTTCACAGCAACAACCTTCACGATGCCACGCATTTTGTTAACGACCAGTGTCGACAACGCTTCGCCTTCGATGTCTTCGGCGATGATCAGCAAAGGCACGTTGCCCTTGGAAATCGCTTCCAACAACGGCACCAGTTGACGCGCACTGCTGATCTTTTCTTCGTGCAGAAGAATACGGCAGTTGTCCAAAGCCACTTCCTGCTCGTCTTCATCAGTGATGAAGTGTGGAGACAGGTAGCCGCGGTCGAACTGCATACCTTCGACGAGCTCTACTTCGGTGTTGACGTGTCGTCCTTCTTCAACGGTGATCACACCGTCCTTGCCAACCTTCATCAGAGCGTCGGCCAGAATCTCGCCGATCTCCGAGTTATTGTTACCAGCGATCGATGCCACTTTCGCGATGGACTCGCGATCAGTTGCCTTAACCGGCTTGGACATCTTGTGCAAAGCTTCGACGACTGCTGTGACAGCCTTCTGAGCACCGCGGCTTAGAGCCATCGCATCTGCACCCGCTGCGATGAACTTCAGCGAATTTCGATACAACGCTTCTGCCAGCACGGTTGCCGTTGTGGTCCCGTCGCCAGCCACATCGTTGGTCTTGGAAGCAGCTTCCTTCACCAACTGAACAGCCACATTTTCGTAGGGATCTTCCAGTTCGATGTCTTCGGCGACGGTCACCCCGTCCTTCGTCACCTTTGGCGCGCCCCAACCCTTGTCCAGCACGGCATTCCGTCCGCGAGGTCCCAAGGTGCTGGCAACTGCCTTCGACAGTTTCGAAACGCCGGAAAGCAGGCTTTTGCGAGCCTCTTCGTCGAACGTCAGTAACTTAGCCACGGCTTCTCCTCAAATTTGTCAACGCAATCAATTACGGTTCAAAGCTCTTCAATTCAAAACTCACTCTTTTGCGAGCAATCAGGCTTCGGCAACAAGAGTGGCAGAGATTTCAGAATGGGTCGCCCAGATTGCAAAACGCGTGCCGACAATGAATCAATCGCTGCAAACTCTTACTATTATTAGATTTACAAGAAGTGCAGAAGTGCGTGTCTCGGCTGACATTCGGACGAGCCGTCTTTTTGGCAGACCGGGGTGGTGACGCTTTCCTGCCTGCGCAATCTGGATCACCGGCGGGCTATTCTGATCCACAAATGATCCACAAAAGTTGTAAAGTGGCCACGACGCCGGCTAATAGACTGCGGGTTTACCCTCTTTCTATTTCAGCGATTTCCAGAAAAGCGATTGTTTTTCACGGAAAAGCAGGCTGAAAACGGCCAGTAAGCGGTCGCATATCACAAAGTGGCAGAAATTGCCGATTTCTGCATGAGATTTGCAAGGTCATGTCGAACCGCGGCAACGGATGGTTTGTCGAACTTTAAAATTCTGCCGGAAGCAAGGATGATCGGTTCAACTCGCGTTCGGAGATGTTTGCTCTGCAATAAGAGGGAGCGTGCAAGATGCTAGTTCTCAGCCGTAAAATTGGCGAATCAATTCAGATCGATGGTGGCATTCGTGTTACCGTGACAAAAGTACGTGGGGGTCGCGTGCGTTTGTCGATTGAAGCGCCCCCGGAAATGCGAGTTCTGCGGAAGGAGCTGACAGAGTCTGCTGATGTCGCAGGTAAGGCACAGCTGGACTCCGCCCAAACTAACCAGTGATCGCTTATCGCAGTTTAGTTGTTCCGCCTGTGCTAAAGCACGATGAAAGCCCTAATCGCCAGTGAAGAGCCAGCGAGTCGCGATGAATCCCCTGACTGACGTTTCGGTTTTTTTTCGTTGAGACTTTTCGCCAGCCCGCTTGCTGAATCGGCGACTGCGATCAATTATTCGCGGTTTCGAGCCCATAGCGCGAAACTCTTTTCTCGCGTGACGTGAAGCAGGCACAGAAGCGAGAGTCCATGATTGTCCGCAATACTATCGAATTTGCGTTTATCATGCTGACCTGGGGCGTCACCCAGATGCTGATTCAACACAGCCCTTTACCGGGCATCGCGATGGCTGTGATCATCGTGATTAGCCTTTCAAAAACGGCATTCTTTGGCGTGGAAAATATTCGCCAGCTATTCGAGGCGACTCACAGCAATCAGCCCTACCATCGTTTTATGTTGCTGATGCTGGTGAATATGACGCAGATCATTCTGTCGTTTGGGTTCGACTATCATTGCATGTATCTGGTCGACAAAGCCAGCTTCAGCGTGGAACTCGCCAATGCCACACCGGGCGAAACCGTGTTCGAATTCATCTACTTCAGCACCCTGAACTTTACATTCTTTGGCTACGGCGATGTGACGCCTCAAAATGTACCGGCCAAGTTTGTGACAATGACTGAGGTACTGCTGGCGTTTGTTACAGTAATCTTTCTGCTGTCCGATTTCAT
>QWOO01000345.1 GCA_003669615.1 Planctomycetota bacterium | reverse complement strand
ATAACGTGTGCCCAGATCATGAGCCGCCACGGAATGCGTGACGCCTCGCAGCAGCGTAAACTTATCCATGCATGTGGCCGTGTTCGGCAGATGCTCCGAAATGGTCACACCCGGCAGACACGTCTGAATCGGATTGAATTCCCCACGGTACTCGCTGGGAGCATCCGGCTTCAGATCGAACGTGTCCATATGCGACGGACCGCCGTTCAGGTTCACAAAAATTGCGGCCTTGGCTTTGGCGTTGGGATTCACATGACTGGCCGACGTCAGCTGCGCGAAGCTGGCCAGTGTTAATCCCGTGCCACCCACGACCCCGGCCTTCAGCACGTCGCGGCGACCAATTCCATCACATGTTCGAAAGAAAGCCATCTGAAACCTCCTGGTTAAAAATCCGGATCGGCGGCGGCCAGCGGAAATGAAGCTGACCTTGTTTTCGGTGATTAGTGATTGACCATAAATTCGCGAGTGTTCAACAGAGCCCACAGGACGCTGCGGATTCCGTCAACAGGATCCGCTTCCGCCTTGATGTACGCCTGAGACGTCTGCATTTCATCAGCTGTCGGGAAGCGACTTAATGTTCGCAGGTATGCGTCATTGACTATGTCGTCCAGCTTCAGCGTTTCTGTCGCGACCGTGATGCCCGGTGCCGGGGGGTTGAGAATAGCCATGTCAGATTCTTCTGAGGCCGCTTCCTCTTTGACTCCCATCTTCCCCGCCTGAGACTTTACTTTCGCCAGCTGTTCTTTCAACGCCTTCGCTTGCGCCGGCTTGCCGGCTTTTTCTACTTCGGCAATTCGTTCCTTCAGTCGTTTGATCTGCACGCGATAGCGATCCTGAACATTCTTCTTCTGATCCTTCTTTGCGTCGGCCGCATCCGGCTGCGATCTGCGAACGAATGTCAGCTGATTTTCTTTCGCCACCTGCTGCAACCAACCGTCGGTATCATCCATCAGCGCCAGCAGCTGCCCGTCGTTGCGGACAAAAATGGTCTGCAGCAAACTGGGTTCTTCGGTACGGTCGCAGTCGCAATTGCTTTCTCGAGTCGAACGTCCGAAAACGGTCAGAGCATAGTCGGCCGGATTACGATTGCGATTCCGTACTCCAGCGCCCGGAATGGAAACGGCCCGCTTGTCGACGGACGAAACGAACTGCTCATTCTTCTCGGTGTTGCGAGTGGCCTGGACGAGCATATCAAATGCAATCTCCGCAGGAATTCGACGCGGCACGGCGCGACTGAAGTTGCGTTCGTCCAGACGATTGGTCGAGTTCGGGATCCAGCTAAGCTGATAAGTACGGCTGTTCAGAATCTCTCGATGCAGCCACTTCATATTAAAGCCGCTCTCGATGAATCCCGCAGCCAGATAGTCGAGCAACGGAGCATTCACCGGTGGATTCGCCAGATTCATGTCATCCGATGGCTGAACAATTCCCACGTTGAAATAGTTGGCCCACACACGGTTCACAAAAGCGCGGGCAAACAGCGGATTGTCGGGCGACCGCAGCCAGTCCATCAGCGGCTGGCGAACGTCGTCGTACTGTGTCAGATCAACTACAGGTCCCGCCAGAATTTTGGCCGTTGCCGGGGCGACGACGTTTCGCTCCGGCTTGCCGTTGTCCTTTTTCTTTTTGTCTTTGTTCTTTGCCGGCCCGCCTTTGGCTTTGACCGCATAAACTTCCGCCAGTGGAATTATTGCTCCCGCCTGAGCTTTCTCAGCGAGCACTCGGCGAAGATCGTTGCCCTTCAGGCCCTCTGTGCCATCAAATCCGGCAAGCATTTCGTTGTATTGCTTCTTCGCATCCGGGCCCACATTCTGCCGGCCGACAGTCCCTTTGAAGAAGCCTTCAAACTGCTTAAAGTCGTCCTGAGTCCACTGGTCGAAAGGATGCTTGTGGCACTGAGCACACTGAATTCGCGTGCCAAGAAATGTGTACGCGAACCCTATCACGCGGTCTTCTGATGTCTGAAAATTCTGACGCGCCCAGAAGTGAGGCAGACTGTTTCGATCAGCATAGGCCGCAGCCCCGGGACCGCCTTTATGATACAGCTTTGAGACATCTTCACAGTATTCGGCATACGTTTCGCCCGGATCCCGGCTGACCGCCATGACGATCCCTTCCACGATTTTGTCGTAGCTGACATTGTCACGGACTCGCTTTTCAATCCACGCATACCATTGCTTTGACGCTTCATTCTGCACGGGCGTTACATTGTTCAGCTTGTCATCGCTGTTGCCCGTAAAGTCGCACAGCTTCGTGGTCCACCACGCGACATAGCCCGGGCGGTCCAGCAGTTCATCGATCTTCAATCGACGCTTGTCGGACCCAGTGTCGGCCATAAACGCACGCACTTCGGCAGGCGTCGGCAACGTGCCCGTTACATCCAGACTGACTCGACGCAGAAATTCTTCATCTGTGCAGGTTTCCGACTGAACGAAGCCGACTTTTCTCAGCTTCTGCACTACCAGCTCGTCCACTCGTGTCGGAGTCGGTGTCACCGGGTACTTGTCGCCAAACTGTTCGGAGACCGGTCGAATCACCGGGACCGGAACCACCGCGCTATCGTACGATGCGACAACGTGAGTGTCGCCCGGAGATCCCGCGAGCACCATGCCATCTGCCGTGATGTCGGCAATCTGATCGTCGTTGGTTTGAAATCGAGTCAGCGCGGTGACGTCTTCGCGAGTCCCGTCGGTCCAGATGGCGACCGCTTTCAATGGCTGCTGCTGCCCATCGGCGGAGAACAAAATTTCCGCAGGCGTGACTTCCAGCTTCTTCAAGGTCGGCGGCGGATCGACGCGACTGGCTGCACCGGCCTGCACCCAGCGAAGCAGCATGTGATGTTCCCAGCTGCCTTCTTTCAGTCGCTGTCCGCCTTCATGCTGCACCTGCATGAGTGGCTTCTGCAGCATCAGACTTTCATTGGGAGTCTGTGGGTCAAGACGGCCGTACAACTCGTCATGGTCGAGTCCAAAGTCGTAACCAAACAGGCTCAGACGAAATCCGCCTCGCCCCTGAAATGATCCATGACAGGCTCGCCCGTTACATCCGAGCTTCCCCAGCAACGGCACAACATGCTTCTGAAAATCCGGCACCTCACCAGCCGCTTCAGAACTCGCATAACGCGAGACGACGGAATCCTGAACCGTGTCAGTTCCCGCTGCATGCGCCGGGCTCGGAGGGGCGACCACTTGACCGTAGACCCCTGTCGCGAATAGCGACATTGAACCCGCCGCAGACACCATCAGCACGAAGCGAAATGCTTTTCGAACCGTTATCCGTTGCATGAAAAATACCTCATCCTGTCAAGCAAACAATTCGCAGGGCTTCAACCACAAATTCGCTGTTACTCGGTCGGGCTTACTGAATCGCTATCAAAACATTGTCTATTACTACTGCGTTTCATCCACAGCTGGTTCCGCAGACTTTGCTTCACGAGCCGGCTTTGTCGTCTCTTTGGCAGGGTTCTTTCCAGTCGGCTTCCGAGCGGCAGCCTTCTTCGACAGCTGCTCCCATTCTCTGTCGACCAGCTCTTCCACTGGTTGTTCCAACGCCGCCAGCTGCTGTTCGATTTTTTGCTGTTGCTCCAGCAAGCGTTCTTTATCGGCTCGCAGCTGAGCCAGTCGTGTCTCGCGGCGCGCTTTCAGCAGTTCACGAACCTGTGTCTCAAGTTCTGCATCGTTGCTTCTTGCCCATCGCGCCATCAGAACGCGAATCTGTGATTCGTGTTTCCAAGCCTCCAGCTGACTCGCGTACCTGGCCGGACTTCTTTCTCGCAGTTTTTCCAACGCCTGAATCTGCTGAGTCAGCTCTTTGATCGCTCGTGCGGATTCATGCGGCCGCGATTTCTGCAGCTGCTCCAGCAGGCGAGCCAGTTCAGGATGATTCTGCTCCGCAAACTTCATCGCCGCCGCTCGCTGGTCGTCGGACAGCTCAACACGCGCCTTCTTGTCTGACTTCTCGACCGACTCAGCCCTCTCCACGTTCCCTGCAGGCTTGGGGCTCGCCACTGATTCCACTGCAGGCTCTTCCACTGCAGGCTTTTCCACTGCAGGCTTTTCCACTGCAGGCTTTTCCTGAGCAGCAGGCAGCGTCGAACTGAGATTTCCCGAACCCAGCAGCCCAACGATCGCCAGTGCTCCAATTTGATACTTCAGCGTACTCAAGGTGAACTCCCTGTTTGCAAATTTCTATCAACGATTTCGTGGCGACTCATCTCTATCCGAATAATAACGCTCAACAAGTCCGAGCTCTAAAACACTTCACCGCCATCCGCAGGTGACTCGGCGGCAGACTGCTGTTCCAATTCGACGGCCGTCAACAACCATTCCGGGGCCATCAGATCATTCAACGCATCGCGATCAGCGTTGTCTTCATCGCTGTCATCAGCGTTGTCTTCATCCGCTTCCATCGCCCCGTCTTCAGGCAGAAGCTCCATATAAACGTTGGCCGTTTCCATGTCCGCTGCCGTGGCAAGAGACACCACGCGGCCGGAACCTGACGATTCACCAGAGAACCGCGAATCCGTCAACGCAGACATCACACCCAGAGTCATCGCGGCAACGACCGAGCCACCGACGACCCACGCCACCAACGGACTGCGATGACGCGGTGCTATAGCCACCGTTGGCCGTGCGACATGCGCCAATGTTTCCCCGGCCAGCATCAGACCAGAAACCAGACGAGTAGCCTCAACAACCGAATCGCACAGCGTGACATCATTGTGCATCGCCGCGTCAAACTGAGCTGTCTGCTCGTCGGTTAACTCGCCCAGCACAAACTGTATCGCCAGCCATGCACGCGATTCCGGAGTCTTCAGGTGTTCTAAAATTTCAGTCATAAAATCACTCCCGCCAGATCACCGAAGCCTCGACATCCCTGCGATGAAAATGCCACACGCCAAATCCCAATCTGCGCTATCCCATTGAATTCACTCGTTGAACTCTTCCGGATTCCAAATCCCCTGAAGAGTCCTATCCTGACGCAGCCGTTCCAGCCCTCGTCGCATCCACGTTAACACAGTTCCCAGCGGCTGATCCAAACGAGTCGCGATCTCCGCAAACGTCAGTCCCTCAGACACTCGCATTTGAATCACCTGTTGCTGATCCGGAGACAGCTTTGACACGGACTCACGAATCGCGTCCACCAATTCAGCATTCAACGCTCCGACATTCTGCATCCACTGAGAGTCCCGTGCCGTCAGCCGACTCTGTTGTTCGGTCGCCAGTTGTTCGGCCAGCTTCTCACGATGCTTCACATCGCGAAGATGTTCCCTTTGATGCTGCCTTGCCTCGTTCAATGCGACTTGAAACAGCCAGCCTCGCAGCGTCTCCTGACGCACCGAATCGGCCGCGCCCATGGCCTTAATCACCGTCTTTTGAAACACGTCATCGGCCAAGTGTGAGTCTCGCAGAACACCCAGCAGAAACCCCTTTAAATCGGCTTCCCACCGGATACACGCCCGCTCGACCATCAACCGAGCCAATCCATGATCGACTGGCGCTGATTGAGTCTCGTTTGCAGACTCCTCTTTATAATTCTGCGACAACCAGCTTCCTCCTGCACACAGTCAATATCCTGAGAGATGCTTCTCACCAGCCGATTATTTCACAAATTTCCCGGAAAGCTAAACGCCACATTCACCGCCAGACTCAAATTGCACTGTGGCGACCGTTGCCCAATCCCAACCCGCTGCGTCAGTTTCGATGTTGCGCATTTGTGACCATCCCACCCCGAAGCGTCAGTGTGGGATTGCGATTTTGCCTTTCGCCAGTGTTTCCAGAAATTCCTCGCCGGCCAACTTTGCCCAGCTCACCCACCGGTTTTACATGGTTTTCGCCACAGAACTGGCATAACACGCCTGTGACAGCCAAACAACTGTCTCGCTTTTGCACCACGAGGGCTCGATGTCTTGTATT
>QWOO01000274.1 GCA_003669615.1 Planctomycetota bacterium | reverse complement strand
TGGCGGCGGCGATGGCTTGACGATGTCATGGAGCGGTGCGGGGATTGATAAGCAGCAGATTCCTGCCGATGTGCTGGTGTCGGCGGCCGAACAGACCGTGCAGGATCTTGGGATCGCGGCACTCATGGACATTCCCGGTCACGAAGCCGCCAAGACTACGATGCTGGCCCGCCTGTTGAAGGAGCGAGCTTCCGTCAACACCAGCCTGCAGGCGCTCAGTACCATTCCGGTTGAAGCATGGCCAAAGGAGCAGCTCGACAACCTTGCCGAAGCCGCAGTGTCTTACCTCGCCAGTCGCGAGCCACAGGAACGCAATTCTGAACAGGCAACGTTGGCTCTAAAGATCGCAGAAGGCGTTCGCACGCGGCTTGACGATGCTGGCCGAGTTCGATTTGAGAAGAGGCTGTCAGAAGTCGTCGTGCCGCTGATCGCTCTGGGCACAGTTCGTGAACGCATGATTTATGACCGCGAGACTGTGGCTGTGCAGGCTGGTCGTCCGGTCGAGTTCCGTCTGACCAACACCGACAACATGCCTCACAACCTTGCCGTGGTCCTTCCCGGCACAATGGCCGAAGTCGGTGAGCTTGCTGAAGCTACCGGCCGCGATCAGGATGCAGCGGCTCGCAACTTTATCCCGAAGAGTGACAAAATTCTGGTCGCCAGCAAACTGGTTCAGCCGGAACAAACCGATTCCATCTTCTTTGAAGTCCCGAAGGAACCCGGAATCTATCCGTACGTCTGCACGTATCCCGGCCACTGGCGTCGCATGTATGGAGCACTCTACGTCGTTGCGGATCTGAAAGCTCATGAAGCCGATCCCGCTGCGTACCTTGCTGCAAACAAGCTGGAGATGAAAGACGATCTGTTGAAATATCTCGGCCGCAACACCGACTGGCAGCTCGACGACCTGAAAGGCGACGTGATGCACATCGCTCATCGAGCCAACAACTTCGCCGTCGGCGAATCTCTTTTCAAAGCCGCCGCCTGTATTGGCTGTCACAAGCTGAACGGCCAGGGCAACAACGTCGGCCCCGACCTGACCAAGCTGCCGCCCGAGTACTCCAAAGTCGACGTACTCGACCACATCCTGAACCCATCGAAGAAGATTGACAAGAAGTACCAGTCAAACGTCATCGCGTTGAAATCCGGCAAAGTCATCACCGGCCTCATCGTCGAAGAAACCGACGACTCCTTAAAGCTCATCGACAACCCCTCCGCCCCCGACAAGATCACTGTGGTGCTCAAATCCGACATCGAAGAACGCACCGCCAGCGAAGTCAGCATCATGCCGAAAGGCGTGCTGAACAAACTGACGCGAGAAGAAATCTTCGACCTGCTGGCCTACGTGCTGGGCGGCGGGGACAAGAAGAACGCGTTGTTTGAGGAGCATGAGCATTGAGCGACAGGGACTTGAGATTTCTAATTTGAAATCTCTAATCCGCAAGCACTCCGCCAATCAATACTCGCGTCTTTGTCGTGAGCTGGGGATTTGCATTTGTTTGCGGTACTTGGTGATCGTGCGGCGGGCGAGTGTGATGCCCTGGGCGGCCAGGGCATCGACGAGTGTGTCGTCGCTGAGAGGATCTTTCTTATCCTCTTTGTCGATCAGTTCCTGCAGCTTGATGCGGATCGTATCCCACGCAACATCTTCGCCGGTGGAAGACTGAGTTCCGCCGCCGAAGAAGCGTTTCAAAGGAAACAGGCCGCGAGGCGTCTGGATCCACTTTTCGTCTACGGCGCGAGACACCGTCGTGACGTGAACACCCACGCGATCGGCGATCTGCTGCATCTTCAAGGGCTGGATGAATTCCGGGCCCTTGTCGAGAAACTCATGCTGGTGGTCAATGATTTCCTGAGCCACCTTGCGGAGCGTGTTGTAACGCTGCTCAATGGATTCAATCAGCCAGCGCGCCGATTCGATCTTGCGTCTTATCCAGTCGCGAGTTTCCTGCGTTGGATTTTCCTTCAGCATCTTGGTGTAACGAGGGCTGATGCGAAGCTCTGGAACGTATTCATCCAGAAGTTTCACAACGTAACGGCCGGTGTCGTCCTGCTCCAGAGCCAGGTCGGGGGTCACGCGCTGCACAGGACGCTGTTCAAAGCCTCGCCCCGGATATGGATTCAACGTCTGGATCTGCTCGATCCCAACCTTGATGAGGTCGATCGAAAAGCCGGTGCCCTTTTGAATCAGAGGCAGGCGGTTGTAGGCAATGTCTTCCAGATGGTCGCGAATCAAAATGGTCACGACATCATGAAACGGCAAATGGTCGTCGACTTGCAGCAGAAGCATCTCGCGATGATCACGAGCACCCACGCCTGGCGGGTCGAGATGCTGAATCATCTTCAGGACTTCTTCGGCCTGCTCATTCGTCAGCTGGTGTTCGTACAGACGATTAAACTGCTGAGCGATCTCCGGCAGCATGCTTTGCATACGGCCGTTATGATCCAGATGCTGAATCAGGTACTCCCCGAACTGACGCATCACCGGGTCGATGGTGAAGAACGAAAACTGTTCCAGTAAATATTCGTGCAGCGACTGGGGCCGTGCGATCATGTTCGACATGACGTCATGCTGACGATCCATGTCATCGCTCATTTGATTGGATGAACGCTGCGAGCCTCCGAAGCCAACGTTGTCTTCAGACCAGTCTGAAGAAATCTCCAGCAGCCGTTCAAAGTCTGATTCGTTGTTCTTTTCGTTCCCCGCAACCAGCTCGCGATTTTCAACGTCTTTGCGGAGTTCGCGGGCTTCGCGATCATCCACCGGCGGCGCGAAGTCCACGGCATCGGGTACTGCTACCGGCGTGTCGCGTTCTTTTTCAACACGCTCCAACGTAACGTTCTCGACCAGCTCCTGCTCGATACGTTCATTCAGCGCCATCATATTCAGCTGCAGAATCTCCATTGACTGGATCATCCGCGGAGCCAGCTTCATCTGCTGGCTCATCTTCATCTGCTGGGAAATGTTCAGATGCATGATTTGGACCGAAACGCTCTGAATTCAGGTTCTATAAGGACTAGTATCCGGAAATGTACTCTACTTCTGCCGACAACGTCGACGGGATTGGTCAGCATGTCTCACATTGTTGCGACCGGAAGTGGCAGAATCGGCACATGTCACCATCAGTACGAATTTGCCTCATCTGCTACCATCGATATTGATTGGCTTGCAAGTCATACCATCTCCGCGGGACGTCAAAATTTCTGCCGGCCTCGCAAAGCGTCGGCCAGCATTTCACGATTGGCAAACTCCAGCACACTGCCGGAGGCAATGCCGCGAGCCAGACGAGTGATTTTGACGTTATCGTTTTGTAGTAAATTCGTGATGTAAAGCGACGTTCCGTCACCTTCCAGCGTTGGATTGGTGGCCATCACAAGCTCCGTAATGCCCTGCTTGCGAATGCGGTGCACCAACTGATGGATGGTCAGATCTTCCGGACCAATCCCTTCAAGCGGCGCGATGCGACCACCCAGTACGTGATACAGACCTGTGAATGCGCCGGACGATTCCAGTGCGACCACGTCTCTGGGCTGCTCCACCACACAGACGGAATGCTGATCGCGGCGAGTATCACGGCAGATACGGCAGAGCGTGTCTTCCGTCAGATTGAAGCACATGCTGCAGCGTTTAACGCTGAGTTTCACATTTCGAATGGCATCTGCGAGCCTGTTCGCCTCATCAGCGGAAGTGGCAAGCACATGATTGGCAAGTCTTTCAGCAGTCTTTCGGCCGATGCCTGGCAAGTGACCGAATTCCTCGATCAACGTCGCAACGGTCTTTCCGTAAGGGTGATCCTGTGTTTCCTGTTTCATTCCTTGTCTTTCCCACCGCGTCCCTGGTCCAATTCCGCCGACCGCTCAAAAGGCCATTCGGAGCGACATTTCTTGACGAATGTCGTCGTCTAAGGAACAGTTTATGCAGTTGGAGTCGCGCAGGCCAGTGGATCCGAGAATTCATTTCTTTTTGGCGGCCAGATCCCCGCCCAGGATCACGGAAACAAGGGGAAACCCGTATGTTTCTCCATCGGCAATGTTTCGTTAAGTCGCGTTAACCCGCCTGTCGGAAGATTTTCCACGAGCTGGCTATTATGTGCGTTCTACCTGATCAGAACGATTTCGTCGGGTATGCGGTGACGACTTCAACATCGTTCTCAATGACCATTCGCAGATAGCGGCATTCCGGATTTCCCTGACGTTCGCCCTGTTGTCCGCCCATTTGACCGATGCGACGTTTCAGGTTCACGGTGTAGATCCGACGTCCATTTTGCTTTTCGCTGCGTACGTCGGTTCCGCCCTTTTTTGCTTTCGTGAACGCTTCGTCAATCACGGCGAGGATTTCGTCGCGTTCTCCGTCGTAGACACCATGGATTTCCTTGCTGGTGTTGTCCTTCGCATGCTCCATCACGTGTCGCAGGCGATGCCCGTCGGCGCTGCCGGGAAGGTAGACCAGCCCCGCTGTCGACTCAAAAACGTTATCGTCGATTTCTTTGAGCTTGCCGAGTGTGCTGGTCGACGCGGCATCTTTTGCAGCGGGTGGCGGGATATTCTTTTCTGCATCATCCGGAACGCGGCGCTGAGCCGGCTCAGCACGATCCATTTTCGTGACGGACGATTTCCTCCTGGAAGACTCCGTTTTCTTTTCCGACGCTGCGGCGCTGGCTTTTTCGGCCGTCGGCGGATTGCTCGCTTTCGAACTGGTTGAGCTCGTCGCCGGAGCATTGATTTTCGTATCGTCTTCAATTGGTTCTGACGTCTCACCAGTCTCCGCAGCGGCCATCTGACCGCCATTGTAATCATCTGAGGGTTGCTCAGATTGCGGAAGCTCCCGTTGTTCTTCGGAAACGCTCTCGGAACCAACCGTTTTCTTCCACGGCGAGCCCGAAGTCGACGAATTTTCTGCGGAACTATCTGACTTGTCGTTCGCCGTTTGCTGATTCTGCTGCCGCGATTCGACCCACGCTTCCACCTGGGGTTTGAGATACAGCAGCAGCGCAAGGCCAATGAATGCCAGAAGTTGAATCAGCAGTTTCTGACGAGCGGCAAGGCGCGGTGGCTGCTGTGACGGTTCCATCGAAATCAATGCCTGTGGAGTATCATGTCGTGTCTGGCGAAAACTCTGACGTATTTACGCAGATGCTCCGCAAAAGGCTATGGATTGAAGAAAACTTTGTGGCCGACGTCGCAGAATCTAGGACTTCTCCACGTTCCATACTTCGCTCTCGGAGGGCTCGAGCGTTCGGATCCACCATTCGTCGGCTGATCCATCTGCGTGATCCGTCACTCGCTGGTTCTCAACACGCATTTAGATTCGCACGCTCAGAGTCACGCGTTCACCACGTTGGAATTGTGCTGTCTGTGAGTTTTACGTGAAGAAGTCCAGGTAGCTTGCTCCGAGTGATCTCGTTTGCCAGCATTCGTGTCCCGTGCCGTGCAGCAAAAGAGTCCGCTGGTTCATCAGCATCGAATAGAGAACAGGAAGCTTGGTCATGAAGTTTGCGATTGATAAAGAAACGCTGAGAAGACTGGCGACGGTGCTGATGGCCGTTGCGTCGTACTCCGCCGGTTCTGTGACGACTGCATCTGCCGGGCAGAATCCCGCGACCCAGATGGCGACGGGAGTGGTGTATGCAGATGCCAATCAGAACCGCGTGCGAGATTCTGATGAGAAGCCGTTGAGCGATGTACGAGTCTCCAACGGCCGCGAAGTGGTGGTGACGGATGGCGAAGGGCGCTATTCGCTGCCGGTGGATAACGACACGATTGTGTTTGTGATCAAACCGAGCGGTTACCGCACGGTACAGGATCAGAATCACCTGTCTCGCTTTTACTACATTCACAAACCTGAGGGTTCTCCGAAGCTCGATTTTCCTGGCGTTGATCCCACGGGCGAATTGCCGGCGACGATCGATTTTCCACTCTACCCGATCGATGAACCGAACGCTTTCGACGTGATTTTCTTCGGCGATCCGCAGCCACGTGATCAGAAAGAGATCGACTACATCGCTCACGATGTGGTGGAAGACCTCGTCGGCGTGAAAGCGGCTTTTGGCGTGACGCTGGGCGACATCCTGTTTGACGACCTGAGCCTGTTCGACAGTTTCAATCGCACGCTCGGGAAGATCGGGGTGCCCTGGTACAACGTCATTGGAAATCACGACATCAACTATGCGTCTGAAAACGACGAGCTGAGCGACGAAACGTACGAACGCGTTTATGGCCCTCCCTATTATTCGTTCGACTACGACACCGTTCACTTTGTGGTTGTCGACGATATCCACTGGATGCGCGAGGGTGAGAAGAAGTTTTACCGATCCGGGCTGAGTGAAGAGCAGCTGACTTTCATCGAAAACGACTTGAAGCTCGTTCCGCAGGATCGACTTGTTGTGGCGATGATGCACATTCCGCTGGTGAAGTCGACACCGTGGCTGGAACCGCGGCGTGAGAAATTGCTGCGACTGCTGGAGAGCCGCGAACACTGTATCTCGCTGGCCGGTCACACGCATCATCATGAAAATGTTTTGATGACAGAAACCGAAGGCTGGAAGGGTTCAAAGCCGCACCATCATATCATTAACGTGACCGTGTGCGGTGCGTGGTGGTCAGGCAAGCCGGATGAACATGGAATACCTCACACGATGTGTGCTGATGGAACTCCCAACGGTTACACCGTGATGCACTTTGACGGTATCAAATATCTGCTCGAATACCGTGCGGCTCGACGCGGTCCTGACGAGCAACTGCGAATCACGGCTCCGGAAGTTGTACCAGTAGCGGATGCTGCCAGCACGGAGTTCCGCGCGAACATTTTCAATGCCATTCCAGGCGCCGTGGTGGAGTTCCGAGTGGGCGACAGCGCATGGCGCACGATGACAAAAACGGAGCACGAAACGGATCCCATTTTCCAGTCCTTGTTCGACGAAGAAAAAACGTATCTGCCCGAAAAACCGCCGTGGCGTCCGCTGGCGAAGCCGATGGTGTGCCCTCACCTGTGGAAAGCGGCGCTGGCGGACACACTGCCCGCTGGCACGCATTTGATTCAGGTTCAGGCGACCAATCCCAATGGTCAGGTGCTGAAGGGTGAGCGGATCATTCGCGTCGATTAGACGTCGCATAGAATCGCTGCCAACATCGAACGATGTATGGTCACAGGGTTCGAGACATGTCGACAAAACGAAAGGAAGTCCACCCGAGCATAGCGGTGGACTTCTTTTTTTGTACGATTCCAGTTTGGATCCAGCTTGAGACATTCGGCAAGGCAATAACTGTGACGAAGATTGTGACTTTCGGCGAGATCATGGCGCGGATGGCTCCGTCCGGCGTGCTTCGATTGCGACAGGTGCTGCCCGGTTCTTTGGATGTGACCTTTGCCGGCGCGGAAGCCAATGTCGCGGCCTCACTGGCGATGCTGGGCGCTGATGTTGAATTTGTGACGTCGCTGCCTGACAGTCCTTTGACGGACGGATGTCTTGCCAGTCTCCGCAGTGTCGGCGTGGGTCTGAATCATTTGCAGATTTCCGATCGGGGTCGTTTCGGAATCTATTTTGTCGAAATGGGCGCCAATCAGCGGCCGAGTCGTGTCTATTACGATCGCGAACATTCGTCGATCAGCCTGGCTCAGCCTGGAGACTTCGACTGGTCGAAAATTCTCGATGGTGCCTCATGGCTGCATCTGACCGGGATCACGCCGGCGCTGTCACGGTCCGCCGCTGAGACGACTCTGGAAGCTGCTCGCATCGCACGTCAGATGGGCGTGAAGGTTTCGTGCGATATCAATTTTCGTTCCAAGCTGTGGCGCTGGGATGCAACTCGTTCTCCGCAGGTTCTGGCCGGCGAAGTGATGCTGCAGCTGCTGCCGCACGTCAATCTGCTCATGGCCAATGAAGAGGACGGCCGACTGCTGGGCGTTACTCTTCCGCCCGTGTCTGCCGGTACAGTCGTGGATTCTGCGGTGCATATTGATCGGGCCGTCGAGCTGGCAAAGGAAATGCATCGCCGGTTTCCCAACATCGAACTATTCTCGACGACCTTTCGGGAACAGCTGTCGGCGTCTCACAACAACTGGGGCGCGATGTTGTTTGATGTAAAATCATCGACGACGTCTTTGTCGCCGGTTCGAGAGGGCGAGTACCGGCCGTATGAGATTCGCAATATCGTCGACCGCGTTGGCAGTGGTGATGCGTTCGATGCGGGGCTGCTGTACGGTCTGACTCACCCGGACTTTGATCAACAGGCAACGCTTGATTTTGCCACCGCAGCGGCCTGCCTCGCTCATTCCATCGTCGGCGATTGCAACTTCGCCACTCGCGCGGAAATTGAAGAGTTGATGCATGGTTCCGGCACAGGTCGAGTGGTTCGTTAGATCATCGAACACCACGCTCCAGGTGGCCGCAAAGTTTCGCTACACTCCGGCATATGCTGCCCGCACAAACCAATCCTGAAGAACCCACTCCGTCGGCCCTGGCCAACGTGACGCTCGTTCGCGAGCAGCGTTCGCGCGTGCGCGATCTGGCCGGGTTTAAGAAAAATCATCAGGTTCCCGGGGAAGTCTCCGAGCACACGAACAGCTTTGTGGCACGGATTGCGGCGGACGATCTTTCTGAAGATCTGGAGTCGCGGTTTGCGGACTTCCGGCGGCTGTTGAAGTTCAAGCGAGTCGACATGCAGGTGTCTGATCCGGAAGGCGGCGTCGGTCAGATTTCCACACCATGGTTTGATTATCAGGTGATTGCCACGATCGCTCCTGATGATCCATCGGAAGTTCTGTGGCGGCGACAGGTGGCCGAGTTTCGATCGCCGAAAGATTTGTTCTCATCGCCGTTCTCAGCGGTTTTCGGAAACCTGTTCGATACCGTCGAACTACTGCCTCCTGCCGCTATCGATCTGTCTTTGTTTATCGATCAGATCGAAGAACGAGGAATCGATACGATCACGCTCGACTACGACCGCAACGTGACATGGTGCCATATCAACCTGAAGGGCGTGCAGGGGCAGTTGCAGCTGACCGCCGACCGTGTGGCGCTCGTGGTTGCGCAGCCGCAGCCACCGAGTCGTCTGCTGGAAGCCTTCTTTCATGCCCGATCTCAGTTCGGTGGCAATGATCGTTTCTGAACGATCACCGAAAAATCGAAGCTACAGAAAATCGCAGACAACACTGTCGGCAATCAGCAGGCCGGAGTCAGTCAGTCGCAAAAAATCGCCGCTTTGCTCCAGCAGACCGTCGCGAAGATGTTCGACAATCGCGTCGCCCGCCAGTGCGTGCAGTGAAACCTGAAATCGCTTTTCGAAGGACGGAATGTGGAGGCCCTGCATGCGTCTCATCGACAACATAATGGCCTCGCGTGCTTTGTCTTCCGGGCTGAGCTCTTCTCGATCTTCTTCACACGGCTGGTCGACTTTCCACGAGTTCAGCCACTTCACAACACTGCGGCAATTCGTGCTTCGCACACCACCGATGTATCGCGCCGCACCAGGCCCGAACGCAAAGTACTCGTCGGCATCCCAATAGACGTTATTGTGGCGGCACTGAAAGCCGGGCAGAGCAAAGTTCGAAACCTCATAATGTTCGAAGCCGGCAGTTTCCAGCGTCGCCATTCCCGCGCGGTACATCTGAGCTTCCAGATCATCCGGAAGTCGTTTCAGTGATCCCGCATTCGCGCGACGAAAAAACGGAGTGCCCTGTTCATAGGTCAAACCATAGGTCGAAATGTGCCGCACCGGAAGTTGCAGCAGATCGGACAACGTCTGCTGCCAGGATTCCAGAGTCTGGCCGGGCACGCCGAAGATCAGGTCGACGCTGACGTTGGGAATAAACGTGGCCGCTCGCTGAATCGTTTGAGATGCCTCAGCTGCGGTATGTTTGCGTTCCAGAGTCTTCAAAACCGTATCATCGAACGATTGAACGCCGAGACTCAGACGATTGATGCCATTGTCTCGCAACACGGTCAACCGCTCGTCGCACAGCCCGTCCGGATTGGCCTCGATCGAAAACTCACCGCCATCGTTTAGCACAAACCAGCGGTGGATGACGTCGAAAAGGGACTGGAGATCCCGGGGACTCAGGTGAGTCGGAGTTCCGCCGCCAATGAAGATCGTGTCGACATTGAGCGGCTGAGGAAGACCGTTCTGGCGATGAGCGAATTCTTTCTCCAGCATCCGCAGGTATTCTGGAATGAGATGATCGCGATTTGCCACCAGCGTAAAATCGCAGTATCCGCAGTGATGCAGACAGAACGGCACGTGCACATACAAAGCGGTCGGATACGCCGCAGATGTGGTCACCGGACTAATGTCATTGGGCATGAGAACCATTTCAACAGACGAACAGCACCCGTCGGTCTATTCCCGACAGGTGCTCCGATTTATCGCGGTCGGCCGGGCTTACCATTCTCCGCCGCGCTGGAACTTCGCGGTCGCGTTTTTGGCGAACTGAGCAGACGCGGCCGCCATGTTGGCCAGAATCTCGTCATAAGACAGCCCGACGGTGTTACGAGCCGCGGCGATGACGGTCTCGCACTCGTTGGTGTCCATGAATCGAGACGCTTCAAGAATACCGGCCTGTTCATCCGGCCGGATAACAATGAAGCCGTGCTTGTCCGCGTGGATCAAATCGCCTGGCGACACCTTGCGGCCAAACACTTCGACATCGCAGTTAAACTCGACAGCCTGGACAGCCGCATGTCCGACACACAGTCGACGCGCGATGGCTTTCAGGCCGGCGTTGGTCATTTCGTCGACGTCGCGAATGGCACCGTCTGTAATTGTGCCGACACAACCCAGCGCCTTGTGAACGTTGGCATTGACTTCCCCCCAGAAGGATCCAATCACACGCGGTTTGTCCATATCCTGAACGACCACGATCTTGGGGCCCGGAACGCTGGCCAGGTAACGTCGGTAGTCCGCGTTGGCTGTGGGTTTTGTCTTACGATGAGTCCCATTGCTGGGCTCAACTTTCAGAGTCACCGCGTACCCGACCATCGGCCCCATTTGCGGCATGAAGTCACGCGTCTCTTCCAGATTCACCGCGTCCGCACAATGGTCCTGTTTGGTGATCTGTTCCCAGCCATTGTAGATTGTCGGAGTATTCCAGCGTTTCAGCTGCAGCAAATCAGAGAGGCTCAGGGAGCGAGGCGCGTTCATGGGGCAGGGGTTCCGAGTAATTTTCAGCGGGCGATCAGGCATTCGGCATCAGCCAACAGGATGCGAAGAATAGCGATTGCCCCGACCACTTGCATCCGCACGATGATTTCCAGCCGCGAATCGCTCAGATCAAGGTCACTCGGTGCACCGCTGAGAACACTTCCACAGCCTTCTTGCGGGACTCGCATTTACGTCGCTGGCTGGTGGTAGACGAACGCCGCGAATTCGTAGAGTCCGTAGTCATTCCGAATCATGAAGTGACGGCTGAGTTCACGGCAGCAAAAATCCGCGAAGACATCCAGAGGCAGATGAAATAAGTCTTCACGTTCCCAGTCAACCTGCTTGGACATAGCGTTAAAAACCAGCCCATACCGAGTTCGGCTATAGACGAGTTTTAGCAGCGACTGCACGAAGCCCCACATCTGGTCAAAGGTCATGGAACATTTGGAAGTAAAGATTCCGTTGATCACCGCGTAATCAAACATCTCCAGCTGCTCGGGCGACTGCAGCACATCCAGCTGGCGAAAATCAGCGTGCGGATGTTTGCTCTGACATTGAGAAATAAAGCGTTCCGACAAATCAATGCCCGTGTATTGAATCTGTCGATCCGGCTGGCTCAGCAGATGTTCATAAAGATGGCCGCAACCGCAACCCAGATCCAGCAGGGAAACAGGCTGTGTCGGTAAGCGATGGCGAAACGACATGACATCCAGCATGACCGTATATCGCCGTACCGCATCGGCCACGTTCGGCCAGCCCATGCCCAGCGGTGAATCACCAAGCCGCTCGAAATAAGACTCCGTGCAGGTCCGAATTTGATGATAGTCGGGCAATGTCTTGAGGGAACTCATGGAATCGTCCGGTACGTTTTGCATCTGCAATCACAAGCATCTATTCGACAACCAGATACGATTCATCGCCACTCCACGGACTGCGGCGGAGACGTACGCTGTTCAGGCCCAGCACTTCTCGTACAGCCGTCGTTTCGCCGGGAAACACGGCGTGATTCAGCTCATCAAAACCAATGATCGAGCCCTTTGTCAGGCGATCTTTGATCAGCGTAAGACAGTCAACCGTCGGCTGGTAAAGGTCCATGTCGAAATAGGCCATGGCCACAATCGTTTCCGGGTGTTCCTTCAGATACTGTTCGAGTCGCTCGGGCGCATTGCCTTGTATTATCTCGAACTTGCGGACTTCCGGCAAGGGGGACTGTGTTTCCCGCAGAGCCATCAGTTCCGTCAGATAGGACGCGTAGTTGGCTGTGACTCCGTAGGCTCCCACATGAGCCGCGTCGGCATTTCCATCCTCCGGCGCGACGGACGGAAAACCTTCAAAGGTGTCGAAACCGACAATTCGCCGTCGATGATGATAGGGTTCGAGAATGGACCGTAATGACTGTAGAATGGCCAGATTCTGGCCCCAGCGAGTCCCGAATTCCATGATCACGCCCGGAACATTCACGATCTGCTGATACAGATCACTGAAGAACAGCGTACGCCGCACTTCCATTGGCAGCATATACAGGCCGAGATTGCGGATCAGCTCATGTCGCGGAATGGGCGATTCCATCAGCTGGTTGCAGAGTTCTCGACGCGCCGCGACGACGTCAGAAGGCATCACAGACCTGTCGACAACAGGCGACAGATCGGGCTGCACGTTGTTTGGTACTCTGGTCTGCATTAGCCGGCTTCTTTCAAAACAGAATCTCGAACATTCAAATCACGCAGCCCAATATCCGCAGGCCGCGCGGGGTCCGCCGCATGAAAGCCCTGTCGGCCTTCGCTCGCCACCCACATTTGACGAATGTCACTGGAGCAGCGATGAATGAATTTCAGCAAACGGCCCATCGTCAGGATGTCGGCCGTGCTGACGGATGGACCCGTGGGGAGCTGAAGAACGGAAGACGCCAATGATTCGGTCACGGGCAAAGGAACACGCACATGTCGAAACACAGCACTTCGATAGGGCTCGGCACGATGACAGCCGGGCGAGAAATAGCTGCGAGCGAACACGCCCTCCGCACGCAGAATGGAAACCAGTTGATCACGGGTTAAGCCCAGAACTGTTTCATCAACTTCCACCACGAGGTACTGACCGTTGCTGACGTCTCCGTCCGGAATCGACAACAGCGACAGCCCGGGAACCTCATGACACTGGCCGGCATAGGTTTGGCGATGCTCGGCGTTTGCGACAATTCGCTGCGACATAGTGGCGATCGAATGCAGCCCCGCGACGGCCGAGAGTTCGTGCATTTTTCCGTTTGTACCCACGTCCGAAATTTCCGTCAGACCGCAGATCCCGAACGCTCGCAGGCGGCGGCAGCGTTCGGCCAGCTGATCGTCATTCGTCACAATAGCGCCACCTTCAAACGCATGGACGAACTTGGTTGCATGAAAGCTGAAGACTTCCGCGTCACCAAAGGAGCCCACTGGTATTCCGTTGTGCTGACATCCAAATGCATGGCTGGAGTCATACAGCAGCCGAAGTCCCCGCGACACGCAGAGCGTTCTTAATTCGTCCGTGCGGCACACGTGCCCCCAAAGGTGCACTGGCCATACGGCGGACCACCCAGAGGTGATACAGGACGCGACTGAATCTGGAAAGCGAGTGTGGGTGTGTGCGTCGACATCGGCAAAGACGGGTTCCAGACCGATCCATTCCATGGCATGCGCCGTCGCGATGAACGTGAAGGCAGGCATAATCACTTCACCGGTCAGCTTCAAAGCGCGTGCCGCGATCTGCAAAGCAATCGTAGCGTTACAGGTTGCAATGCAGTGCCGAGTTGCAGTGACGCGACATACGGCCGCTTCAAAATCTTTCAGTCGCGGACCGTTGTTCGTCAGTTGTCCTGAATGCAGCACGCGATCAAAATCTGTCAGCATTTCCTGAGGATTCAGCAGCACAGGCTGGCCGACATGCAGCGGCCGTGCAAACAGTGGCGATCCGCCAAAGACTGCCAGCTCAAATGCAGAAGTCTTCATATGCCTTCTCCTGAGCGCATTGAGGAATCGTTGGCAGTTTCCGTGCAGCCTGGCTGCTGACACCACACTTTTATGCGGCCCGGAATCATGCGGACTCGAGTGGCGCGTGTCACGGGCTGCAGCGCCAGAGAGACATGGTCTTCGCCCGTTGTCGGATGCAGGCTTGTCATGAAACTTGAATCGCGGTCGGGGCGATAGTAGACGGGATGCCAGAGTGGAAATGCCCCGGCTTCTGCGGTAGGCAGTTCGTCACTGATTCCCGTCATTTCTCCCGACACATAGGCGTGAACGGTTGATAAATTGGGAAGCGTTCCTGTCTTACGCAAAGTCTGGTCGCGTCCGACAGCATCGACGACAAACGACACGTTGTGAAGTTCGACGAAGTTGGCCATTCCTGCATGAGGATGATGGTGAATCGCGAACACGTACACGGCGTCATGGCGTAGAAACACATTGACCATATGATGACGCCAGGTTTCCATAGCCGGCATCTTCCACAGCGCGCGTTGAGCGACAAAGCGGCGATAGGTGCGGTTCAATTCGGCGATGTGCAGAGGCAGTTCCGTCAGTGCCAGGGCGGCTTCAGCGCCGAATGCATGGATGTCGTCAGCCCGTTCTCCGTAGCACACGGGAATACAATTCGCAGAGTTGCTGGCCTGTGCGTTCGGTGGCAATTTTGTCGTCAATGTGTGCATGATGCAGCTCCTGCCAGGCAATCAATCAGCGGCAGACCACTTTCCTGAATGCTCATGCCACAGTTGCGACGCCACATCGAACGAAAGACGGCTTCAAGATCTCGACAGAAACGTTCGCCATTGCAAACGGTTTGCTCCATCTGGCTCCGCAGCGACTGACGCAGTTGAATCAGCCGGTTCGTGTCTCGTGCCAGCTCGCCCACGATACTGAGGTATTCATTGTTGCTGTTGGCAATCAGATCGGGGCAGCCGACGTGATGCAGGCACGATGCCGACGCGTTTGAACCAGTGCCGATGTTTGGCGCGGACGGCATTGGTACGCCCATCCACAGCGATTCATAAACCGTCGTCCCGCTCGGCCACGGAAAGACGTCCAGAAGTATGTCGATCCTGGAATAGATCTCGAGATGATTCACTGGGATCTTCCATTCCAGATCCACTCGATCCAAATCGATGCCGGCATTGTGCAACTGTATCTTCAGGCGATCTCGCAAACGTTCGCTGCTTCCCAGGACATCGCGAATGAGCAGCAGTCGCGCTGTCGGATTCTGCTGCATCGCGATGGCCCACAGAGACAGGCATTCATGCGATAGTTTTTCCAGACGGTGCGTCGATCCCAGCGTGATCCAGCCATTGCTGAGACACGGAGGCGGCGATGGCTGCAGCTTGCGATCGCCCGGCTGAAAGCAACAGGCTCCATGCGGCATCGCCACAAGCTGCTCAGAAAAATATTGCGTGGAGAATTCATTTTCGCGAACACTGTCCGCCAGCAGATAATCCATCCGAGACATTCCGGTACTGTTGGGATACCCCAGAAAAGTCGCCTGAACGGGCGCTGGACGGTGCGCAAAAGACGGCAATCGATTGCCGTTGGTGTGTCCTGCAAGATCCACCAGAATGTCGATCTGATCGTTGTGAATCTGTTCGGCAACTGCTTGATCGCTCAAGCCATGAGTGCTTCGCCACGCGTCTGACCGCGTGCGGATGCGGGAAGTCAGGTCGTCCGGGCAGGCGCATTCAGAGTACGCGAAGATCTCAAACTGCTCGTGATCATGCGACTCAAAAAATGGCTCAAAGAAACGCATCGTTGCGTGACGACGAAAATCGGGCGACACGTAGCCAATGCGAAGCCGCTTTTCCGGATCACGTCCAGTGCAGTGTTCGAAAGGCGTGATGGCCGATTCAATCGACTGGCCCCATTGCGAGTGCATTTCAAAGACATCGCGGCGAGTCAGCCCGGGAGTCAGGCTGGAGCAGTACAGAAGATTGCTCATCATCCGGCGTCTCAAGGAAAGCGTGACCGATCCTGTCGATGCGTTCGTCGGTCTCGCTGCGATTTGACTGGCCAGCCGCACGGATTCAATGGCTTCCTGCCACCGTCCCAAAACGGGCAGGCTCTGTCCCAATCCGCTCAGCGCTGAGATCGACTGCGGATTCAATTTCAAAGCGCGTTGATAGTCCTCAACCGCCCCGTCGGGCTGCTTCATTTCCAGTAGCAGATTGCCACGATTGGTAAACGCTTCCGCGAGCCCTGGTGACAATTCAATAGCTCGATTGAGCGACTGCAGAGCGTCCTGCGATTTCGCCAGCTGACGCTGGACGGCACCGAGATTCAGGTGAATCTCTGGCTGCGTTTCTCTGCTCGCACGTGCTCGAAGAAGAATCGAAAGTGCCTCTTCGAGCTGGCCTGAATCGTTCAGAACTGCGCCCAGATTGCACAGCAGGTCGGCATCTGCGGGAGCCAGTCGCACGGCCGTGCGGAGGACTTCGGCTGCTTCACCGGGACGGTCCTGTCGTCGCAGTGCTGTCGCCAGGTGCTTGAGCGATTCCGTGTTGTTGGGCTGGCGTTTGAGGATCTGGTGGCAAAGCAGTTCGGCGTCCGCGGGCTTGCCGGCGGCCAACAGAACTGCGGCGAGATTCGCTTGATAACTGATGTGGCCTGGTGAATTCTTCAGGGCCTGATGAATCAGCTGTTCGGCGTCCGTGTATTGCTTCTTCTGGAACGCGATCAAACCTGAAAGATGCCATGCATCAGCGTTGGTGGGATCGGCTGCAAGAATTTCGGCATAAGCCTGAGCGGCCGTCTGCGTGTCGCCCGCAATATGTCGCTCGTATCCGCGACTGAGTTTGCGCTGGATGCTGGTGGTTGTCACTGTTCGTTCCTGAAACGATCGACACCGGTGAGCGCGCAGAATCCTTCTGGTGCTCAACGGAACAGATCGACTCCCAGGGTGCGAAGGTTGGCTTTTTTCCTGGTTTTACGGGTAAACACCCACGTGCGGTCGAGCGAATTCTCGAATTGAGTGTCGCAGGCTGCCACGTTCAGGGGACGACCGATGACCGTTTAGCCACCGGCCTGTACCCACTCGTTTGCGGTGTCGCACACGGTCGCCATTCGAGATTCGTCAAAATCATCCGCCACCGGTATCGACAGCACATGCTGTTCAAGCCACTCGGCAGCTGTCGCGTCGACGTTGCAGGACGCCTCCTTCAGCAGCGGATGCAGAGGCCAGTGGATCGAACAGAAAATACCGCGTGCAGCAAGGAAGGCTCGCAGGGAATCGCGGCTTCGAGTGTCGGGCAGGATCCTGTTGTGCAACAACGGAACCTCGTCGGGACAAAACTGAATCAACGGCTGCCCGGCCGGAAAATGATCGGCCAGAAATTGTTGATTCACCTGCCGTTGAACAGCGGCCGCAGGTACATCGTAAGCCAGCATTGCAGCGACCGACTGGCTGGACATGTCGGACATCTTCCAGCTTCGATCCATCATGTTTTCTGCTTCTCGCAGATCACGCCAGTCGCGAGAGTTCAGACGCAGCCACACCGCCAGGCCGTCGTCTGGTTCATAGACCGGATCATGTCGACCCAGCAGGACTCCGCCGTCCGCAATGCGGAATATTTTGCGAAGGCTTCCAAACGCAAACTGGCCGGTGATGGTCGAAGGTGGAATCAGCAGATGTGAGATGTCTTCGAGCAGCGTGCAGTGCTCCGCGACGTCCGGTCTTTCGCTCAAGTGTCCGAAGTAGTGAATAAAAACTAATGCGTCGCCTGGTTCTGTTTCCTTCGGCCAGTGGCATTTCAAATCACGATCTACAGAATAAAACAGCAGCCGACTTTGAGGGAATCGGTGCTGCATCGCAGAGACCAATGACCAGCACACGAACGTCGGCAACCAGACTCGCCGCGGGCAGACAACTTCGCCGAGCAAGTACGTGAATGCAGCACGGCCGGAGTTGAAATAGGTGACGTCCATCCGGGGCGGGATCAGTCGGCTGGCAATGACCGGCTGCTCTGGTGGGGCAGCAGGCGACAACGTCTGATGAGTTCGAGGCCCCGTCTTTTTCAGCTGCGTTGCGACAGAGTTTACGAACTCGCACGCCTGGGTGATCAGTTCACCAGGAGCGAGCTTGCGAAAGTCGCCGCGAAATTCCTGGATGACGGAGTCTTCCTGAAACACACGGTACCAGTACAGGAACTCAGAGTAATAAGACGTGTCCGGCTGAGCGACCACGCGGAACGTGGGCTCGAGCATTCGGCGAAGCCAGCAATAGACCTGACTGTTCTGATTCGGTTCAAAATTCACGGGTATGCTTAATGGAAAAGCTGACGGTTTAGCGGTCTGTGTTGAACCGGCCTGGTTCCGGCAATGAGGGGAATTCAACAGTTCTTAAGGACCTGCGATTTAACGGTTGATCCCTGTCAGTTTGTAAGTGATTCCAGGGAGTATTGACTGATCAGTTGATGCACCTGCTGAGGTGAATTCCACATCAGCAGATCCAGAATCGAAAGTCCGGCAATGAACGGGCCACTGCCTTGAGGATACGGCACAAGTTGCGGTTCCAGAATCTGCAGTTGAACGCCGCTGTCGGCGAAGGCCTGAGGGTTAAACAGGCCACGACCGCCTGGAGCGTTTACGTAAGAGTTTGAGTGCAGTGATTTGGAAACCCACAGAGCCCAGTCACCGGCAGACATCTCTGGCGGCAATGTCAGCGACATCGAACTGAACACCTGGTATTGAAATGGCAATTCGATGTAGCGGCACGTCGACTCCAGCAGCCGGATCAGGAGCGGTGCCAGCCTGCCTTCGCTGAGTTCCACGGCGGTGCTCATTTCCGAACGCAGCCAATCCATGATCGTCGAAAAGTACGGAGCACGCCGCACGCGATAGAGATCCAGCTGGTCCCACAGCTGTTGAAGCCACGGCTGCTTTGAGTCGACACGAATACCGGCGATCGACGTTTCCCGTGGCGCATGTTCGACGGGGACTCGAACGTAGCTCCACGGTTCAGCGCCGTCGGACAGAATGCGGTTGCGGTTGACCCACGCGCGGCGCATGTACTGAGCGGTGTCGAACACCACCCATGTTTCCGAAGCGTGGATCAGCGAGAAGTATCCGGCATACGGAAAGAAGTAAGGTTGCATCATCCCGAGCCGCATCGTGCGCATCCATCCATGTTCATTTGCAGAGCAGAGCGTTCTGACTTTGAAAGTGTGAAGGTTACGAATCCGAGGCGATGCAAACAACCGCGCATAAAAAAAGCCGGAGCGAACTCCGGCGGTAACTTCATTTTTGGTGATCTGGCGTCAGTCAAGTTCAGCTGACGGGAATCGGAACGTCAATAATCTGCGTCCTGGGCCGACTGCTGAAGTCACACAGTTCTTCACGAACGATGTTCATAGACTTCGGGGCTTCAATGCCGATGCGAACAGAGTTGGGTCCAATGCGCACGATCGTGATGGCAATTTCATCACCGATCAGAATTCGCTCGCTCGTCTTTCTGGACAGTACCAACATGTTTCTCTCCTTGTCACGTCGTTTTGGGTCTTCCTTGATCCGTTACGGGGCGACCACACACATGGTTCGGCAGCCCGTTTTCTGCCGCTCGAAACTCTGAACCGGCACTAACGGCCTGACATCAGATTGACTGCGACGTCATAACGATAACACTCCGCAAAGATGCTGCCAACAGCAAAACCCGCAAATCCGGAACTGCTGAAAAATTCAGCAGTCCTTACGACTGAGTGGCTTGCTTAAAAAACAAGCAGCCTCTGATGTGCTGGGTTTTGATGAGAGCTGCCATGATGGCAGGGTGGTGGCGAGTTGCTTGAGTTTTGCCGTTAATGCCGTTGAAATCCGTCCGGCGGCGGAATTCGTTGAACGCTCATCTCTGGAGAATGCTCAACGGCTCGCCAATGGCCGCTTCATACGTCTGAAAAGAATGCAGTCCGTCTCAAGGGGAAACACGTGGTCCGAATCGGAATTATTGGCGTCGGCTTCATGGGCTATACCCACTTCGAAGGAGCCCGCGACCTGTCCGGCGCGAAAGTCACGGCCATTGCGACTCGTGATCAGAAGAAGCTGGCGGGCGACTGGACGTCAATTCAAGGTAACTTCGGTCCTCCAGGCGGGCATGTTGATGTCTCGGAGTTGAAGTGCTACTCCGACTATCATCAGCTGCTGGCAGATCCGGACATTGACCTTGTTGATGTGTGCCTTCCAACGGACAAGCATTTCGATGTCGTCATGGACTCGCTGAGGGCCGGGAAGCCGACACTTGTCGAGAAGCCTGTTTCGGTCGAGTTGCCTCAGGCGCAGCAGATGGTTCAGGCGGCTGCGGCAGCCGGAGTTCCTTTGCTGGTCGCGCATGTGCTTCCGCTCTTTCCGGAATTTCGATTCGCGGCCGAGTCTATTCAGGACGGTCGCTTTGGAAAGTTAAACGCGGCTCATTTCAAGCGTGTGATTTGCAAGCCAGACTGGTCGAGCGAGATGTCTGACTTTCGCAAGCTCGGCGGATGGGGCATCGATCTTCACATTCACGACAACCATTTTATTGCCCATGCCTGTGGTCGTCCGGACGGAGTCTTCTCGCGCGGGATGATGCAGGACGGGTTTGTAAATCACGTTCACACGACCTACGTTTATAAGGATGGTCCGGCGGTCAGCTGTGTCAGCGGCGGGATTGCCGCAAAGGGCCTCGCGTTTTCGCACGGCTACGAGCTCTATTTTGAAGACGCCACCGTGCTGTTCGACGCCGGGACGCTGGCCGGCGAATGGATCGTCAGTCGGCCGTTGAGCGTCATTACGAATGATGGCAAGATGGCTCACCCGCAACTCGGCGGCAGCGGCAAGTGGTGCGGCGCGTTCACCGACGAGCTTCAGGTCGCGGTCGACGCCATTTCGAAAAACAGTTCACCCGGACCATTGTCGAGCGACACTGCACTTGCCGCACTTCAGCTATGCTGGGCGGAAGCGGCCAGCATCGAATCAGGAGCCATTGTGTCTCTGTGATCGGATTTCTTGAGCCGATGAGCTCCGGCCCAGGGATTTGAACAGACCGCTCTCGCGATCCCGTTCATCCTGCGGAGCTTTTGGCGTTTTCTTTATTGAGTCGCGATGAACAACACAGGTCTCATGGATGCGGCACAGAAACGTCGACTTCGGTCGGCGGTTCTCGGCTGGTACGACAAGCATGGAAGAAAGCTTCCGTGGCGTGAATCGGCCGATCCTTATCGCATTTGGCTCAGCGAAATTATGCTGCAGCAAACGACAGTAGCCGCCGTCGTGCCCTATTTCGAGCGGTTCGTGTCTCGTTTTCCCGATGTCAATTCGCTCGCGGCGGCACCAGTGGATGATGTCCTGAAGCTTTGGGAAGGCCTGGGATACTACAGTCGCGCTCGGAATCTTCATAAAGCTGCGCAAATTCTGGTCGCGGACTACGCGGGCCAGTTTCCGACCGATGTTGGGGAACTGCAATTGTTGCCCGGCATCGGTCGCTACACGGCCGGGGCAATTGCATCATTTGCGTTTGATCAGCCGGCCGCCATTGTCGAGGCCAACACTGAGCGACTTTATGCGCGTTTGCTGGCGTTGCAGGAGGATGTGAGATCGACCGCCAGTCAGAAGCTGCTCTGGCAGTTTGCGGAAGATCTTGTTCCCACAAAGCGGCCAGGAGATTTCAATCAGGCGCTGATGGATATCGGAGCGAAGATCTGTCGTCCGCAGGATCCTTGTTGTGATCAATGTCCTCTGATCAATTCGTGTGGCGCCTTTCAGAGTGGTCTGCAGCAGCAGGTTCCTGTCCGCAAAGCTCGCACCGCCATCACTGCCGTGAATGAGCTGGGTGTCATTCTTTATTCCGATGAGCGATTTTTGCTCCGTCGTCGCTCGCAGGCGGAACGCTGGGCCGGGATGTGGGACTTTGTGCGTTTCGAGATAGAACAATCGGACGTGTTGTTACTCCCATTTACGCAGTTGCATCGCGAATCGAAGCGACCTCCTGATTCGGTCGCAGAAGAATCGATCGCAATCCCCGAAAGGGCTCGCCGAAAATCGAAATCATTGTTTAGTGCGACGGGAGAACAGCTGCCGGAATCGCTGCAGAAGAAGGTTCGGCAACAGTCCAATTGCGAAGCGAGACGTGTACTTGCGTCGATGGAATTCAGTTACGCGGTCACTCGTTATAAGGTGCGGTTGCTGTGCTTCGTCTGCGAAACCGCCGATGCGGTGTCAGAGAGCACCGAGGAACAGGCCTGGTTCACTTTGGCAGACCTCGCCAGTTTGCCGTTGTCTGCTACTGGCCGTCGAATAGCGAAATGGCTTGATGGGCAAGTACTACCGTAGCACGTTCACCTGGATGTTGTGGCTGTCGACGTGTTGGTCCACATGGGACGGCAGAAAGTGCCGCTTGGGTTCTCCGATCGCAGCGGATTTTCCATGGAATTCTGCATGGAAGCCCATCAACGTAGACTCCACTTTCGAACTCTGTTAACTTTCGCCCTCCCGACGTCGAAGCCTTTGAATGGCGTAATCAAAGGTGGATGCCAAAAGCAACGTCGGGACCGACGCCTGGCATTTTTTTATCGTTCTCATCGGCATGGAGGCCGCAATGGGATTGAAGCGAACGAATCAGCAGCCCGCTGCTAATCCAACATTACCTGTTACAGATGCCTCACGCACCCAGATTCGATGGCTTATACGCCGCGATATGGATGAAGTGCTGAGTATCGAACGTGGCAGCTTTCAGTTTCCGTGGACAGAGGAGGAATTCCTTTGCTGTCTGCGACAAAGAAACTGCATCGGCACGGTGGCAGAATTGGACCAC
>QWOO01000032.1 GCA_003669615.1 Planctomycetota bacterium | reverse complement strand
GTTGATGGCAGCGGCCAAAAACGCGGCTACCAGTTCCGAGGGGAAAAAAATTCAGGACGCAGCCAGCGAAAAACCGAATGCGGCACAGACGATCAGTCTGCCATTGCTGCCATTTGACGTGACTGTTCGCCGCTTCTATCGAAACAGCCGCCTGCGTGGTCTGTTGCCGGATGACGCCATGCGCACGACTGAAGGGCTGGGATCGTTTGCGGCCCCGGAGTCGCTCGAACCTGTCACCGGCATGGATGACACTCACGATCAAAGTGCGTTGTATCTTGACGTCGTCAATCGCGAATCAGGAAAGGTGGCTCAGTCCCTGCTGGTCGCTCAGAATGTCAGCGAACTTCGCGGCGCTCCGCTTGCCGAAAAGGTAACGGTCGATGGCAAGGATTATTATTTCTATCTGAGGTTCCAAAGAAATTACCGCGACTATGAAGTGAAGCTGCTGGATGTCAGCCGCACCAATTATGTCGGATCGGCAACTCCGCGCGACTATCGATCAGAGATCGAGATCACCGACCCGAACGACGGAACGTCGGACAAGTTCACACTCTGGATGAACAATCCATTGCGATACAAGGGCGAAACATTCTATCAGTCCGGCTTTCAGTCTTTGGAAGATGGAAAAGAAGCGACGACGATTTCTGTGGTTAACAACACAGGATGGATGCTGCCGTACATCGCCTGCATGATTGTGTCGTTCGGTATGTTTGCTCAGTTCGGACAGACGTTGTTCCGATTCCTCGACCGAACCGAACGTTCGTCGAAAAAGTCGGCCGCACCATCAAGTGCATTTGGCATCGCAGAGCGACCAGGGTTCGGTCCGGCTCAACCGATATCGTCCGTCCCTGCATCCGAAGTTTCTCGCCTGCCGTGGTCTGTCAGCTGGGGAATTCCTCTGCTGGTGGCATTGTTGTTTGCCGCATGGCTGGGCAGCGGCATGCGTCCGCCGAAGGCAGACCCGGAAGCCATGGACCTTTTTGCCTTCGCGCAGCTGCCAATTGCCTGGAGTGGTCGAGCTCAGCCCATCGACTCGGTGGCCCGAACTCAGTTGCTTGTGACGTCGCACAAATCCACATTTGAAGGTGAACTGGATGCTGCGGAACTGAGCAGTCCGAAACGACGAGAAAAGTTGCTGAAAGAATATTCTAAAGCGTGGCCGGCCGCCCCGGCGAAGGATCTCGAAGCATTTAACGGAACCTATCCGGAGTGGATTGAAAAGATTTCATCGATCACATCTTCCGGCGCAGAGGCGGTAGAAGAACGCATGCGACCGCTGATGATTCGCAGGATGCCGGCGGTTCATTGGTTTCTGGATGTGGTGAGTCGTCCGGAAGTTGCTGCTCGACATCGAGTCATCAAAATTGAAGACGACCAGGTCCTTTCGCTGCTGGGTCTTGAGAAGCGAGGCGGAATGACGTACTCGCTGGTGGAGATTCAGAAGAATCTGAAGGAGCTGGATTCTATCCTGAAGAAGGCTCGCCAAAAGCAGCGCGACAAACAGGAAAATTCCATGTCCACGATGGAGCGGCGTGTTGCTGCGTTGTTTGAATCTGTCAGTCGAGTCGATCAGCTGTCACAGATGTTTCTCATGCGAGAATCTGACAGCCTGCTTGGCGCCTACACGGACTGCTGGCGTATCCTGCGACTGCTGGGAAATGATCCGGCCGTGATGGCAGTGCCGACAGGTTCCGTTGACGAACAGCGATCCTGGGAAACCATGGTGGGCGCAAACGCTGTTCATCAGTTGAACGAACAATTGAAGAAGAACAGCATTGCAACTTACGAGCAATTTTCGGCTTACGTGCGAGATAAGCTGCCGCAGGAACTGGTCACGAAGTCGGTTTTTGGAAGCTATGAGATTCTGGCTCGCGGCTCTGCTGATGCGGAGAAATCAACCAGCGATACCGCGGAAGTTCAACGACGGGCGACGGCTGCTATTTCACGAGTCGACGACGTGTTCCTTCGCCAAATTCTGGCCCTGATTGCCGCCGCTGCACCAGAGAAAACGGCCGAGCAGATCGCCGCCGAAATTCCTGTCGATAAGGCTCGCGAGATTGCAGCCGAACGAATCTCATCGGAGATGTTTACGGTGTTCTCCACGATCTCTGAGAGCAGTCCTCAGGATCAACGATTGATGGAGATCCGCACGAAGCTGCAGCAGATGGGCACTGAGGATGCTTCGGTGCTCGCGACTGCGATGAATGAAGAACTTTCGAAACTTGTGTGGGACGATATCCATAAGCGAGCCGGGCATCTTTTGCCAGAGGGCGAATGTTCGGAGACATTCGACCGGACATCCGCGTCGATGGCCGCTTTGCTGACAGCGTGGCAAACAGGGGATGTGAAGGGCTTCAATTCCAGCCTTGCCGGATACCGTGAGTTTCTTGATTCGGGCGCGATTCCTCATGTGGATATCGCAACCGTTAAGAAAGAGGCCTGGTTCAATTATTTCGAACCGTTCATGAAGGCCATCTATATTTATCTGCCAGTGATCATCCTGTCGTTTCTCGGCTGGCTGTTTTTTGGCAACGTACTGCGACGGACATCGCTGTTCCTGTTGATTCTGGCGTTCGCAGTTCAGTCGTTCGCGCTCATTATGCGAATGCAGATTTCTGGACGGCCGCCAGTGACGAACCTCTATTCATCGGCGATCTTCATTGGCTGGGCCGTTGTGGTTGCTTCGTTTATTGTGGAAGTACTGCTGAAGAACGGAATCGGCAACATCCTTGGAGCGTCTGTGGGCGCGGGCACACTTGTGATCGCTCACTATCTGGCTCGTGATGAAGGCGACACATTGGGAGTGATGCAGGCTGTTCTGGATACGACCTTCTGGCTGGCCACGCATGTCGTTTGTATCACACTGGGATACGCGGCGACCTTCCTGGCGGGAATCATCGGGTTCTTCTACTGCCTGCAATCAATCATGGGGCGTTCATTGTCGTCGGAGCAGACCAGGACGGACTTCTCCGCCGCCATCAAACAGTGCGGGAAACTGGTGTATGGAACACTGTGCTTTGCACTGTTCTTCAGTCTCGTGGGAACGGTGCTCGGTGGACTGTGGGCGGACGATTCCTGGGGCCGCTTCTGGGGCTGGGATCCAAAAGAGAACGGGGCAATGCTGATCGTGCTGTGGAATGCACTGATTCTGCACGCTCGCTGGGACAAAATGGTCGACGATTATGGAACCTCCGTCCTGGCCATGCTTGGCAACATCGTAACCGCCTGGTCATGGTTCGGAGTGAATGAACTCAAGGCCGGCTTGCATACCTATGGATTTACCGAAGGTCGACTGCTTGCACTGGGAATCTTTGCCGCTGTCCAGTTTGCCCTCGTTGTCGGCTTTGCGATTTCTTCTCGCATGGCGAAGAAGCGAACGCTGGCCGCCAGCCTGTAGATGGGTATGGTCGGATTCGTGAGAGTTCAGTGATTCTGAACTCTCACGAGTCAAGATACGGTTTGGTTCATTCCACTTCCTTGCAGTGTCAGCTTTGTATGACCGAACCGATTGCGTGGATTAACGGTGTGCATTGTCCATTTTCTCAGGCCGCCGTTCCGGTCTGGGACATGGGCGTTGTCGCCGGCGCCGCGGTGACCGAGATGGCACGGACTTATCGACATCGTCCGTTTCGACTTGAAAAGCATGTCCAGCGACTTGTGAACTCACTTCGGGAACTGAATTTTCCCCAACCGTTTTCAGCGAACGAACTGACAGTCGCCGCCACGGAGATCGTCGCTCAGAACGTTCGACGGCTGCCCGAAGACAAAGAACTTGGCATCGTCCTGTTTTCTACCGCCGGATCAAATCCTACTTATCTTGGCGGGGACAGCAGTCGCACGACAACTGTCATTCATACCTTTGAACTGCCATTTCACCTTTGGAAATCCAGTTTTGAAAATGGAGTCCGGCTTCAAACTCCTTCGATGCGACAGATACCTGCCGACTGCTTTCCCGTAACTCACAAGGTTCGAAACAGGCTGCATTGGATACTGGCGGATCAGGAAGCCAGCCGGATTGAACCCGGCAGCAAAGCACTGCTGCTGGATTCTGATGGGTTTGTGACAGAGACGAGCACGTCGTGTTTTTTTGTCGTTCATGATGGAAAGGTGGGCACTTCCAGCCGCGGTGTTTTGAAAAGTCTCAGCGGTGAAATCGTCGAAGAGCTGGCGGCGGCTCTGAAGATTCCCTTTGAGCGTCGCCCGATCCCTGCCGCAGAACTTGAAACCGCGGATGAAGCTTTTGTGTCATCGACGCCTGTAGGACTTTTGCCCGTCAGTCACATCAATGGTCGACAAATCGGAACGCGAGATTCGAAAAGCATCTTTCTTCAGCTTTCGCTGGCATGGAACAGCTTAACGGGAATCGATTCCGCGCGACAAATCCTTCAGACGTGAAATTCTCGACGGACATTCGCATGTCGATTGAGAAACGCTGGCTACGCACGCGGGCACTTCCACTTCAGAGGATTCTGAAGTCTTCATAATTCCTTAACACGATCTACGAAAATCCGAATGGTCGGGTTTTGCTCCGCAAGAGCAGCGTTTGTGTTCGCTGCTCTTGCGGAGCAAAAGGCGACTATGGCTTCACGATTCTGAACGCGGAAGTCAGACACTGCGTTTCATGTGATGAGTTGAAAAAATGTTGAAGGGTTGACTCTGGTGCTGAAGAACTCGCCTGCTTTTTTGGTTGTATCGTGGGCTTTACTTTTTGCAGATTCCCCCGCTCTGCTGGCGTCCGAAAACGTGGAAATTGAATTCGTCGGGACGGCCCGCATTCCAGGGGATGCTCGAGACCTTTCAGGTGATGCGGCTCTGCTGGAAAATGGCGAACCTCGAAATCGCCTCGGTGGTTTTTCGGCACTGGACTACTCGGATTCTCAACACGTTTTCGCAGCCCTGTCAGATCGAGGGCCCGACGATGGTGCCGTTGGGTATCCCTGCCGAGTTCAATTGTTTGAGATTGCAATTCGACCAGGCAATGCCGTTCCGGTCGAAGCGACGAACACCAGAACCGTTTTCTTCAGTGACAGTCACGGGCTTCGATTCACGGGCTCGTCCGCAATGATTGCAGCAACGAATACTGTTTCGCACCGGTTTGACCCGGAAGGCTTTCGATTCGGTCCCGACAAGTCGATGTTTGTCGCCGACGAATATGGCCCCGTGCTGATTCAGTTTTCCGCGGAAGGCAAAGAACTGAAGCGATTTGAACTGCCAGACCATCTTGTTGTTGCGAATCCTGATGCCGACAAGAAAAAGGAAAACCTTGCGAACACTTCCGGACGCGCATCGAACCGGGGCATGGAATGCCTTGCGATGTCTTCAGATGGCACCAAGCTCGTTGGATTGATGCAGAGTGCCCTGATTCAGGACGGTGAACGAACCAAGGACGGCGTTATCCACGGGCGAAACTGCAGGCTGGTTGAAATCGAAATCTCAACCGGTCAACTGCGTGAGTTCGTCTACCAGATGGATAGTGTCGAACATGGTAACAGCGAGATTCTTGCATATGGGCCAGAAGAATATCTGGTACTTGAACGAGACAGTCTTGCAGGTAAAAAAGCCGGCTATCGTAAACTTGTTCACGTGACACTGGCGGGAGCAACAGATATTGCGGGAATGAAAAAGCTTCCCTCAGGAAATCTGCCTCAGGAAATCTCGCCATTGAACCGCACCGTGTTCCTGGATTTCCTCGATCCACAATGGAAGTTGGCGGGTGCAACGATGCCGGAAAAGATCGAAGGGCTGACTTTCGGGCCGATGTTGAACGATGGCCGTCGCTGTCTGCTTGTCAGCACCGACAACGATTTCGAGTCGGCCAATGATTCACTGATCTGGGTGTTCGCGGTAAAGATGCTCAGCTCCCGCTGATGCATACGTTCGCCGCATTTTCGTTCATTCAGAAATCACGGTGGACGAAATGGATTCTGTCAGGAATTCAAAGCGACTC
>QWOO01000306.1 GCA_003669615.1 Planctomycetota bacterium | reverse complement strand
TCCACGGGCTTTCAGCCAGTCTCCACATGCCCTGACAATCTCGGGCAAATTGCGAATACCGCGGCTGCCGACAGTCAGTGCCACATCGCCCTGTGGGACCGGTCGATTCAGCGACGAAAGCTGCTGATGCACGGCCCCGGCGATATCCGCCAATGGATTGGAAACAAGCTGCTGATCAACTCGGTAAAGGTCCATCATGTTAGTGCCATGTTCCTGATGTGCGCCCAACGATCGGAGTGGCCTCGAATGTAGCGGGCATCTTTGCCTGCACTTCGTGATAAACCTGAAGAATTTCGTCCAGCATCCGAGTCTCATTGAAACGGTCGCGAACCAGCTGTTGACCGGCCGCCGCAATCGCACGCGCTCGTTCACGGTCGTTCAGCAGTTCCATAATTCGATCACCAAGACTGCGGCTGTCGGAAGGAGGGACGATCAGCCCGTTCACATTGTTCTCGATCACGCTGACAACACCACCAACCCCGGATGCAATCACCGGACGTCCCAGAGCCATGGCTTCCAGCATTACGACTCCCAGTCCCTGCTGCAGAGAAGGCAGGCAGAAAATGTCGGTCGCTGAAAGGTAACCGGTCATCGAAACACCCCCATCGACAAACGTAAGTCGACGAGACAATTCCAGAGAAGATGCCAACTGACGCAGGCTGCGTTCTTCCGGGCCACTGCCGGCAATGACAATCCGAATGTTGTGCCCCGCTTCGACAACTCGATGACAGGCGCGCAAAAAGAATGCGGCCCCTTTGACGATTTCGAGCGGACCGGCCATTCCGATGACCGGAGGCCGATCATCATCCAGCGGCAGATCGACAGTCGAAACGTCTGGAACGGCAACACCTGGCAGGATCACACGTTTGGCGACGTCGGCCAGAAATGGCGAGTCCGGAATTTGCTGCTGGACACTTTCACTGACGGAAATGATGGCCTTCAATTCGGGCGTCGGCGACTTCAGCACAAATGCAGCGGCCTCGGACTGATCGCCAAGACTAACAATCAACGGACGATGCAGTTTCTTTGCCAGCCGAGCGCCCTGCGGCAGCAGACGCGGATCCTGAAGATGAATGATGTCCGGCCGCTGCTCTTTCATGTCGCGATAGAGTGTTCGCAGAACAACATGTCCCCACACCGGGAAGTTGTATCCCCGAATTTCGTGCAGGCGAACTCCTTGCAGCAACGACTCGTCCAGGCCCTCACAACTGGTGCAAACAAGGGCCGTGTCGAGTTCCCGTTTTTCAAGGCCTCGCGCAAGTCGCAATGTCAGCAGTGACGAACCGCGAAAAGACAGTTCGGCATCAAGCAACAAAATACGCTGAAGAGTATTGGCCATGAAAGTCTGTTAATGGTTCCTGCGAACCCGAGGCCGGAGAATCTTGCCTTAATCCGGCAAGCCAGTGAAATCGTCGAATGAAACACGGCTCAGTTTGAATGTGCGGAGACGTGAAAACGAAAGCCACTACGAATCGGAATTCTGCCCTTCGTAGCCGAAGTCGTGACACTTCGGGATCGCTTCAGAACCAACGTCCGAATTCTCAAGAATTCGGCTACAAAAATAATTCACAGTGCTGCCCCGCTATACCCCTCTTTGCTGTTCTCGAAACTCGGGCAGCGGGTACTCGGGCAACGGGACCGTTTGAGCCAGTTGAAACAGCTCCTGCAGTCGCACCCAGCCGCGAGTGATCAGTTCCGTTCGCTGCTGACTATACTGAGGATCAAATAATCGCTTATCAAAATCCCCCTCCAAAACGACCGGTTCGAAATCCGGATGCTCGATAAACTGGGCCGTCACAGGGTTACATCGCAGATGCCGTTCAGGGGCGGCGAGCAGCATTTTTGACGCCATCTCGCCGATGACGAAACGCAGATACAGATCGCTTTCGCGAATGTTCTCCACTTCTTCTCCGCAGACATCGCAGAGATATCCCTGATCGCAACGCGCCATAATATTTCAGTCAAAAATCAAAGTGACAGCCAGTGTATCCACCGGAACTCAGGTGCCCAGAATCTTTTCTCGCAGAGATGTCAGCAGACGCACTGCCTGGCCGATATCTGCTTTCTGACGAACAGGATCCTGAGGAATCTCACGCTCAATTGTGAGCGGCCCCTGATAGCCAATGGCCATCAGAGTCCGCAGGTAATTCTCCATACCAACGTCGCCGTCGCCCAGCGGAACTTCCTGCCCCCAGCCTGTTCCACGCACTTCCAGAGCCGCCCATTTTGCGTCTTTGCAGTGAATGCTGCCGACCAAATGCCCAACCTGCTTCAATGCGGCGATCGGCTCTCCTGTGCCGTACAAAATCATGTTGGCCGGATCAAAGTTGATGAACAAATTGTCTCGTTGAACATCACTGATAAAGTGCAGCAAATGGTCGGCGGATTCCTGACCAGTTTCCAGATGCAGCTTCTGGCCATTGGCTTTAATGTGGTCGAGCAGATCGCGAGTGACCGTGATCAGGTCCTTGTAGCTCGCACACTGAGAGTCCTCGGGAACAAATCCAATGTGCAGCGCAACGGTGTCGCATCCCAGCAGCTTCGTGAAGTCGCTGATCTCTTTCATTTCCTGCACGCGAGCCGCGCGAGTTGCTTCCGGAACGAGCCCGACAGTTCGAGCAGTCGTCGCGATATCTGCATAGCTCTCGCCTTCAAAACCGCCGAAGACAGCCGTGATCGTAATGCCGGCGTCTGAGCATTTCTTCAGAAACGCACTGGCCGCGGCTACGTTTCGTGTTTCTGCGTGAGGAGCATGAATCTGGATCGTCGGTACACCCAGTTCTCGAGCCACTTCCAGATGCACGCCCAGACCGGCATCGATCGACGCAAACACTCCAATAGGCCATTTTGTCATAGTTTTCTCCGCAGCTTTTTGCTTCCAGTGTTTCTCAGTGCATACCGAATAAGCCGCAATGTTGGCGTGCCGCTGTTACGAACGCAACTGAACGGACTCATTTCCGAATCGTGCCGAAAGCGAACAGCAGTCTCTACGGGACAAAGCGATTAATCGGCACATGTGCCAATTTTCGCGAGGGTCAGAATCCGATCCGCAATTTCTGCGACACCAGTACGAGGCCAGATTGGAACCTGAATTCCGTCCTGTCCCTCATAAAGACTCGCAGAGTCATCCGAAATCACGGCCGTGATGTCCGGGTCACTGGCCGCATATGGCCGTTCGCTGACGGCGCTGCGCCAGACTTCCAGACGAGTCGCTCTGGAATGAAGGTCACCTTCGACCATGATCAGGTCGCAGTCAGCAAATTGCGTCTCGAATCGAACATAGCGACCATCGCCTGATTCGGCACTATCCGTCGGAACAAAAAGGGCTGTCATGCGGGGTGACAGAATTCCGACGGCCACGGCTCCAGACTCCCGATGCTTGTGAGAATCCTTGCCTGGCGTATCCAGTTCATGGTGGTGATGCGTATGCTTGACCGTCGCCACGCGAATGCCTCGTCCGACCAGTTCTGCCACTAACTCACAGACAAGCGTTGTCTTGCCGGAATTCTTTTTTCCGACGATGTGAATTCTAGCCGGCGTTTTTTGATGAGTGGCTGACATGATTTTCCCGAAATTCGCGTCCGAACATCTGCTCCTCTGCTGAGGAACCACACAAACCCGCGTGAGCTTCTGAACACCGCTCCCAATCGCCGACGGTCATCATCGCCATTGCCAACTTTCAACGCAACTTCGCCGGACTTCCTGTCCAGCGAATAACACGGACAGAATCGGTGTTCAAGCGAGTAATCGGCAGAATCGAATTTCCGGCCGACAAGTGGCGAGAGTGGTGCAAAGGAGTGTTGCTGATCGAGTTTTTTCGGATAGAGTGATGATCCCGCCGATTGCTCCTGCCGCTCAATTGCCTACTCGTTCCTGGTGCACAACCATGATTCGACACCTGCCACTTGCCCTTGCGTTTCTCAGTCTGCTGCCTGCTGTGCTTTCACGAGCCGAAGCCACGGACGTTGATGCTGCCGCGTCAGTTGAACCGCCGCAGTTTGAAAAAGACGTACGCCCTATCTTAAAAGCTCACTGCTGGCACTGTCATGGTGAGGAAGAGGAATTGAAGGGCGGCATTGACGCGCGTCTCGCGCGACTGCTGATCAAAGGTGGAGATTCTGGCCCCGGAGTCGTCCCAGGTAAGCATGGGGAAAGTTTGCTGTATCAGCGAATGGCTTCTGAAGAAATGCCGCCGGGAAAAAAGAAAGCCTCGGCCGCAGAACTGGAAATCATCGCAAAGTGGATTGATGCGGGTGCCACAACCGTTCGTCCCGAACCTGAAACGCTCGCAGCGGGCGACACATTGACGGAAGAAGAACGTGCACACTGGTCGTTTCAGCCCATCGTCAAAAGTGAACTCCCCGCCGTCGCTCACCCGGAACTTGTCCGATCGCCGATCGATGCATTTCTGCTCGCAAAGCTTGAAGAGAAGGGACTGAGCTTCAGTCCTGAAGCGGATCGAGAGACTCTGATTCGTCGCGTCACTTTTGATCTCACAGGCTTGCCGCCCAGCCCGGAAGCAATGGATCGATTTGTCGCCGATCCTTCTCCGGAAGCCTGGGGTGCATTGGTAGACGACCTGCTGAATTCTCCCGCTTACGGCGAACGGTGGGCGCGGCACTGGCTGGACGTCGCAGGCTACGCGGACAGCGATGGCTACAATGAAACGGACAGTGAACGCACGTGGGCCTGGCGCTATCGGGACTATGTGATTCGATCGCTCAACGCGGACAAGCCATGGAATCAGTTTCTCATCGAACAACTGGCCGGCGATGAACTGCTGACTCCACCGTACACCGACCTCACTTCGGAACAGTCCGATCAGTTGATCGCTACCGGCTTTCTTCGCATGTCTCCCGATGGCACCGCTGCCGGTGGTCCCGACCAGATGATCGCTCGCAATGATGTGATCGCCGAAACCATCAAAGTGGCCTCCACATCTCTGCTCGGTCTGACCGTGGGCTGTGCGCAGTGTCATGAACATCGCTACGATCCGATTGCTCAGGCCGATTACTATCGACTGCGAGCGATCTTTGAGCCCGCTTATGACACTGCCAACTGGCGAGTTCCCAACGGGCGACTGGTGTCCTTGTGGTCCAGCGAAACTCAGGCCGCAGCAAAGGCCGTGGACATGGAACTGGCCGACGTTTCAAAGAAGCGAACGGAAGAACTGGACACGATTGTCACGGAAACATTCGAACGTGAACTGCAGAAGCTGTCCGCCGATCAGCAGTCTCTGGCTCGAGCAGCGCGAGACACAGCCGCGGACAAAAGAACTCCTGAACAGCAGCTGCTGATTAAAGAGTTTCCGTTTCTGAATGTGGATCGTGGATCCGTGTATCTCTATTTGCCCGATCGCCTGGATGGCTTCAACAAGAAGTGGGACACGCTGACAGAAGAGACAAAGAAAAAGCGGCCGGCTGACGACTACGTCATGTGCCTGAATGAAGTGCCCGGACAGGTGCCAGTGACGAAGTTATTCTCACGAGGCGATTTTCAACAACCGCGTCAGGATATCGCTCCGGGTGAGCTGACCGTATTGAATTCAACAGGACTGCAAATTCCGCTCGACGATCCTGCTGTCCCGACAACCGGCCGCAGACTGGCGTACGCTCGTCATCTCACGAGCGGCCAGCACCCACTTGTCGGACGTGTGCTCGTCAATCGATTTTGGATGCATCATTTTGGACAAGGTCTGGTCTCGACAGTCAGCGACTTCGGCGTCAAAGGCGAAAAGCCATCGCATCCGGAACTGCTCGACTGGCTCGCTGGAAACTTTGCCGACGAAGGCTGGACGCTTAAACGCTTCCACCGTCTGCTGCTGAACTCAACGGCCTATCGACAGTCGTCTGTGCGTCGCCCCGAACTGGATGCCGTCGACGGAGACAATCGACTTCTCGGCCGCATGAACGTGCGACGTCTGGAAGCTGAAACCGTGCGAGATTCGCTTTTGTATCTCAGCGGTAAACTGGTGCAAAAGCCTTTTGGCAAACCGATTCCCGTCAGCCCGGACGATGTCGGCCAGATTGTTGTTGCGGTCGACACACGCGATTCTGCCGGGCGACCCTCAGGCAAAGTCGAAGCGTTGGGTGATGATGAATTCCGTCGCAGTATCTACATTCAGGTGCGGCGATCGATGCCGCTGGGAGTTCTGGAACCGTTCGATCTTCCGCGGATGACTCCCAACTGCGAACGTCGAACGTATTCCACCGCAGCGCCTCAGGCGTTGTTGATGCTGAATAATCCTTTCGTGATACAACAGGCCGAGATCATGGCGACTCGCATTCGCACAGCTTCTCCGGAACTCCCCGGTCAGGTCACGTTGGCATGGCGAACGGTTTTCGGACGGACACCAACGGAAGCCGAACTTCAGGAAGGCGTACAATTTCTCACTCCTTCCGCCGAGGCACAACCGGAAATCGCAATCGCTTCGCTGAATCATTTTTGTCAGGCCCTGCTTAGCTCCAACGGATTTCTGTACGTCGACTGATTATGAACGCAGCGTTGGACGTCCCCGAAATCCACGAGCCTTCATCTAGAACACAACCGCCGGTATCGAGCCCGTTCGGACGGCCTTTTTGAGACGGAAGATTACCCATGTCACATTTCACTCGCCGTCACTTTTTAGCGCAGCAGTCGCTGGGAATCGGCAGCCTGGCTCTGGCGTGGCTGCATCAGCAGCAACTTCAGGCAGAGCCACCAAAACCGCTTCTGGAAGCGCCGACCTTCGACACAACCCCGAAAGCTCCCGCCGCGCGGCCGCAGGCCACGGCCATGATTTCGATGTTCATGCAGGGCGGGCCAAGTCACATTGACCTGTTCGATCCTAAGCCCGAACTCAACAAGCTGCATCTCAAGACGTACACAGGCGACATCAAGTACGACAATGCGGGTGAAGCCAGCAGCAAACTGTTCGGCTGCCCGTGGCGTTTCCGGAAGTATGGCCAATGCGGCATGGATCTCAGCGAGCTGGTCAGCAACCTGGGCACTGTCGCCGACGACATTTGTCTGATTCGTTCGATGCACACGGGCGTGAACAATCATGGAGAATCGATCAATGCATTGAATACGGGACGCCAGTTGTCCGGTCGGCCATCGCTGGGATCATGGATGACCTACGGCATGGGCAGCGATTGCGACAGCCTGCCGGCGTTCATGGTGCTGACAGATCCATCCGGTCTTCCTGTCCTGGGCGTGGAGAACTGGCAAAACGGCTGGCTGCCTTCTGTCTATCAGGGCACCGTCGTGCGTTCGCAGGAACCACGCATTCTGAACCTCGATCCGCCTCCTTCACTGAAAGGCGCGAACCAGGAAAAAATCCTCAGCTACCTTCGCCGAATCAATCAGTCGCACCTGTCTCGCCATCCGGGTGAGCATGATCTTGCGGCGCGGATGCAGAGCTATGAACTGGCCGCCGGTATGCAGGTGGCTGCGAAGGAAGCGATGGACATTTCTCAGGAGTCTGAGACGACTCAAAAGCTTTACGGCATTGATCAGGAGATTACAAAAGAATACGGAACTCGCTGCCTGATCGCACGCCGCCTGGTTGAACGTGGCGTTCGCTTTGTGCAGCTGCATACCGGCAATCAGACCTGGGACCATCACGGGGGAATTATGACGGCCCTGCCGGCCGTCTGTCAGCGAACCGACAAGCCCGCTGCGGCGCTTGTAAAAGATCTCAAAGAACGTGGAATGCTGGATTCAACGCTCGTTCACTGGGGCGGTGAAATGGGACGTCTGCCGGTGATTCAGAATGAAAAGAACATCGGCCGCGATCACAACACTTATGGCTTCAGCATGTGGCTGGCGGGTGGCGGTGTCAAAGGCGGCCGCATTCACGGCGCGACGGATGAACTGGGTCACAAAGCCGTGGCTGACGTGGTGAATCATTACGACTATCACGCTACGTTGATGTATCTGTTTGGGCTGAGCGAATCACAGCTTTCCTTCCAGCGAGCGACCGGTATGGGCAGTCTGCTGGATGGTCAGGCCGGAAAAATTGTGGACACCATTCTGAATCTGCCACCCGAGCGAACAGTGATTCCGCCAGAGACGGCCAAAGCGTAGTTGTTGAAACTGCGAGTTTCGGCGGTGCAGTCGATCAAGCGAGCTAAAACAGTGCGATTTATCATAACCCGAAGCGTTAGCGAGGGATCCTGGGGAACACGGCCGAAAGGCAAAACACACAATCCCTCGCTGACGCGTCGGGTTGGGATAGTCACAATCGCGGAACTTCAAAAAGCGTACGCTGGCTCGTTCCAATCCTCGAAGAATACGCCGTGCGATGCCATGCAGTCGCACGTCAGTCCAGCGACAGATCGCCCGTGCTTTGCACGCCTGTAATTTGATTGGCTCGCAGGTAGTTGCGATCGCTGTAGTATTCGAACTGGCCGCCGTTCAGCACTTGTCGCTGGCCACCGTCCTGATGATGCGACACCGTGGCCTGTCGCCCTTCGTCGGCTCTCAGAATGAACTGCTGCTTTGAATGGTCATAGATGATTTTGTCGGCGATGCCAGAAAACAATCGCGACTCAAAGCGGCATGGAATTTTTGTTCCGCCATTGCCACCGGCGGAGTTGGATTCCGCGACCATCGAGAACGACTGCTGGTCGGCTGACTGTCCCTGAATGACAGAGATTGCAAGGTTCTCGCATTTGAGCGCTCCTGTATTCTCCGGCAGTTCTTCAGAACTCATTCCATCAATGTCCAGGCGATCCGTCAGTCTTTGCACAGGACCAAAGATGCCTCGAATATGTTGCTTCAGGCTTACGATTTTCTTGTCACGATTGCCTCGCAACTCGCCAATGAAGTCCGCACGAATAAAGAAAAAGCCAGGCTCCGATGTTTTTGATGGCGTGTTGGCCCGTACCACCGTTCGATTCGAGACCGCCAGTTTCCGTTTGCCTTTGTCCGGCTGCGCCGATTCAATCAAACCAGGCCCTGTCGCATGAAACTCACCCGTGATCTGGTTGAACTCCAGATCTGCGAACTCCGCGTGATGATGAGCCTTCACGACCCCATCTTCCATCATGTCGATATCCACGACCACCCGGCTTTGGCACTCGATGCGTTCGATATTGCCGACAAGCGATTTTGTGCCGGATGTCTGAGTCAGCTGGAACTCATCCGGCTTGCCGACCGATTCCATGGCGAGGTCATCTGTAAAATGAACTTTCAATCCCGCACATGTCAGCTCAACGTCATGGTCCAGTTCATTGTTCATGACGGCTCGGACATTGCCGACAAAGTGAGCCGTGCGTCCGGTGAAGCTCATGTGCTCGCCCCAATAGATATCTACCGGCGAAGGCTTGGCCAGCGGACGTCCATCGAGTCCTGTGGTTGAAACGAACCGGATCCGTCCGCTGCCATCCACTTTGGCTTCTCGCTGAACGTCCTTCGAGGCCGCTGTAAGTTCTGTCAGATCGATCCTCGGTCCTTCGATGAGTCGCGAAGAATTCACAACGGTCGCCGGATCTCCAAACAGGCTGATTTCCGTGTTGCCTCGAAATCCGCCTTTGGCAAACAGAACATTTCCATTGGCCGTGAAACTTTGGTCGTCGACGCGAGCTTTGTCATCGCCCGTGGCTTTATGTGTTACGGCAACGGCACCTTTCAGCCACACGTCCTCGAACTGAGGAGCTTCTTTGTCTGCCAGCCAGATTCTCGCTTCAATCGTGTCCGCAAGGACAGCCGTTTTTCCGGACAGCCCGGCAGTCGGTTTCTCGGATGACTTGCTGGCCGGTTTGACCACGCCCGCTTTTCCTGAACCAGACTCTGAAACGCCGACAACGGACGTGGGCTGACGCCCGTGCTGAAAATCAACGATCAGCTTTTCACGAGCAGTGCCGGAAAGTTGATCGGCGGTCATCGAAACATTGCCCGTCGCGATCAGCTGCTCAGGGCGGATTTTTGACATGTCCATGCCTTCCGTCAGCGGATTCGCAGCGTCGCCGGACTGCTTCCCATCGACGCCCGACAGTGACTTTGCCTGTGCTGCCTTTTCAAGAAACATGTCGATCACATCAGCCGCAAGTGACAGATCGGCCTTCAGCTTTCCTGTGTCTTTCAGGCTGGCCTGAATAACGCGTGCTTCGCCTTTCAGCGTAATGCGTTGTTCTTCACCGCGACGCAGAAGCAGAGATTCTTTCCACGCGGCACCTATCATTTGTGTATCGGCTGGTTTCTCTCCACGGTTCGACGGACCGATCTTCCCGGCCCCGCGACATTCTACCGTATGAACTTCGTTGTTTTCGTCCATCGCAACGAGGACATGGCCCGTAGACAGACGAGTCCCGCGCTGAAAGACTTCAACAGGAAACCTGCGTCCATTCGATGCGAGTACTTGTTCTGTCAGTTCAAGCATTCGCTCTTCAAGATGGAATTTCAGCAGCCCCATGTTGGCATAAACCTGCTCCTCACCAGCCTTCAACGACCAGAACTCCACAGGCTGACCTTCTGCGACAATGCGAGCCAGCGCGAGCTGTCGCGAAGGTTTTCCGCTGTCGGCATTCTGAATCTTAGGCTGAAACTGAAGCACGAGTTTCGAACAATACAGTCGATCAAGATCTCCGGCTGCTGTCGGCCGCTCCACTAATACCTGATTGTCGATGTTGGCTTCGCGGTCCATGAATCCGGAGAACGTGGCTTCTTTCGTGGGAACAAAGAACTCAAATCCATTGGCCGCACTCACCTTCAACTGCACCGGTTCACGCTGAGATTCATCGTCACTGAACATCAGGTTGCAGTCGATTCGCCCGCGCAGCCGGATTCGTTGCACATCGTTGACGGCCATGAGTCCGGCTTTGGACGATTCAGCAGACGCCAGCAATTCAATTTCCGCTCCCGATTCAGCACGGCCAGAATGCGTGCCCCATGCAAACTTTACGGGCTGACTGGTCCAGATCTTCATGGCATCTTCGGAGATGTGAAACATGCGACCTTCAATGCGAAGGCCGTCCGGACCATTGATTCGCACGTCGCCCGAAAGCAGGCCCGACACAATCTTCCCAAAGCCGCCGCCGGTTTCCTGAAAATCAAACTTGCCGGAAGAGTCCAGCTGCGCTGAATCGGCCGTCGCAGTGACCGGAATTCCTTCGTCGTTCTGCTGCCACAAAAAAGCAACCGGACTGATGGCGATGGAACGATTATCGTTTTGCAGTTGCTGCTTGTTGAACCACAACAAACGGCCTCCGTCGCGGAAGCGAGCGTTTGCGCCCTGAATCCACGGATCTTCGCGAAACCACTTTCGCGCTTCCTCCGCAAAGATCTGAGATTTCTCCGCCGGTGCCGAAGCCTTCGGAAGTGATGTCGTTTTGCGTTCTACGGTCAGCCACGGAGAAGTCAGTCGCGCATATGCCAGATAGACCGCGACCAGACCAATGCCTACAAGCACGGTTCGCGGTCCACGGGATATTGGAAGACTTGGCATGAATGACTCAGGCAGATTTCGATATCAACAAGATCAATGCAAAACAAGAAACGCTCACTATGACGCAGAACGAATGCCGGAATGGATCGGCGTGACAGTATCGGCACCAGCTTTTAAGCTGCGTTCCGCATTTTCCACTCGCTGCAGAACGTCTGTAATGTCGAGCATGCCGACAGGAAATCGCTGTTCATCAATCACAGGCACTTCGCTCAGCTTTCGCTCCGACATCAAATGAATGGCCTCGGGCAGCAGAACATCGGGCCCGACGGTGATCGGATTGGCGGTCATCACGAGACGGATCGGCTGGTCGAGCTGCTCGTCGCGACGATTCTCAAACAATCGCGCCAGATCGCTGTCAGTAAAAAGACCGGTCAGCCGCCCCGTGGAATTGATCAATATGACGGCCCCGGTTCGACGGCCCGGTTGACTGTGCTGAATCATGACCTCCCGAACCGTTTCCAGTTCGGATGCAATTCGTAACTGCTGTCCCGATCGCATGACCTCTTTTACAGGACACAGCTGACGGCCCAGACTGCCGGCCGGATGGTATTTCGCAAAATCGGTCGCGGTAAAACCCTTCATCCGACACAGCACCAAAGCCAGCGCATCGCCCAGTGCCAGCATCGCGGTAGTGGAACAGGATGGCGCGAGCCCCAGCTCGCCCGCTTCTGCATGTTTGCCAATCGGGACAACCACATCCGCAAACCGGGCCAGGGTATTCGTCGTGTCCCGAGTCAATGCGATGAGTGGAATCGCCATCTGTCGCAATACGGGAATCAGACTCACCAGCTCTTCAGATTCTCCACTGTTCGAAATAGCGAGTACCACATCGTCCGGGCTGACGCAGCCAAGGTCTCCATGGCGTGCTTCCGTGGGATGCATGAAGTGGGATCGAGTCCCCGTGCTGGCGAAGGTGGCGACCAGCTTCTGACCGATCAGGCCTGCTTTGCCGACGCCGGTGACGATGACGCATCCGGCTGTATTTCGAATGAGCTGCACCGCATCGCAAAAGCTGGCGTCAAGATTGTCCGCCAGACGACTGAGCGACTCGGCTTCCTGGCGAATGATTCGCCTCGCTTCGCGCAACTGCTCTGGATTGTCGATCGAGATGACCGCGCGAGTTTGTGAGTTTGGCTTCATGTTGTCGTCCCTGACAGAACCTCAGCCGTTCGTCGACAATCCATGCGACGATTTTACTTCGCTCGGTTCCTGAACTTTTGCTCTTGTTGAGAAGCTTAGAGCGATCTGCCGTTTCCCGTCAATTGCAGATTTGCGAATCCAATCGACGCAAACTCCATATCAACAGGGACTTGCGGCAAATCAACGGATAGCAAAAAAACAAAATCCTACGAGCGGTGATCTTCCTGGTCAGTGTGAATATTCGCATTTTCCCAGCGAATTGAGGCGGTTGACCGGTTCGGAGTGTGACGGCACTTCCCACGGTCATTTGCCGCCCGGTACGGCCTGTTCAAGCCTGCCAAATACGTCTTTGTCACCTGCCGACGACGTATCCAAATTTCAGCCGCGGACGCATGTGAAAGTAGGTCCTTGTCTGCCGGAAAGAACTTTCGCCGCCAGGCGAATCGAGTGGCCGCCACATGTTGAGCAACGGCATGGCTGCTTCACGCCACCCAAATTGCCGGAATTCCGGCAATGTCCACCGCCCGGCATCCCGGCACCGGTTGCACACAGTGTCGCGGCGAGTGTGCTTCACCATGGTGGGAATCACGAGAGAGTCTGATAAACTGCCGCCCCGTTCCAGACGATTTTTGCACGGTACCAAAGTGGTTGCTGTGCGATTTTCCCCACGCCCTTTTTCCAGCGAGATGATCGACGAATGGCGGCATTGACTGTCAGTCTCAATCGGCTGACTTTGAAGAATCCGATTTTGGTCGCTTCCGGGACCTTCGGCTACGCGAAAGAGATGACGGCCTTCGTGGATTTCACTCAATTGGGTGGCATCATCCCGAAGACTGTGACTCCGCAGCCACGTCCAGGAAATCCACCGCCGAGAACCGTGGAGACGGCAAGCGGAATGCTGAACTCCATCGGTCTCGATAACGACGGATTTGATCAGTTCGTGGCGGAGAAACTTCCGTATCTCGCCGGACTGGGAACATCAATCATCGTCAACATTGCCGCAAAAACGAATGACGACTTTCGCCGCATGGCCGGCCGACTGCATGAAGTTGCGGGGGTGTCCGCGATTGAACTGAATATCTCCTGCCCGAACGTTTCCGGCGGTGTCGACTTCGGTACAGATCCGGAACTGGCCGCTGAAGTTGTCGCCGCTGTTCGCAGTTCCTGCAGCATCCCGGTCATTGCCAAACTGACACCCAATGTCACCAGCGTCATACCCATTGCCAAAGCAGTTGCCGAGGCCGGTGCTGATGCGGTGTCATTGATTAACACATTCCAGGGGATGGCGATTGACTGGAAACGTCGGCGTCCGGTCCTGGGGAATGTGCTCGGCGGACTCAGCGGGCCCGCAATCAAACCGCTTGCACTGCGGATCGTCTGGCAAGTGGCTCAGCAGGTAAAAATCCCCATCATTGGAATCGGCGGCATACAGTCCATTGATGATGTCATGGAATTTTTATTGGCCGGCGCAACGGCTGTGCAGATCGGAACTGCGAACTTCTACAACCCGGGACTGTCCAACCAGCTGATTCGTGAACTGCCTGCGGCGCTCACAACGCTGGGTGCAGGCAGCGTGGCCGAAGTTGTGGGAACACTCCAAATTCCCAAACGCGACTGACGGACAGCGTTTGTTTCGACGGACGCTCGCGATATTCACTTCCAAAATTTTCTACTCGGCTCAGAGTCCACCATGAAAGTTCTTTCCGGCATTCAGCCAACGGGTCGGTTTCACTGGGGCAATTACTTCGGTGCCATTCGCCAGTACATCGCACTTCAGGGACAGGAACAGTCGTTCTATTTTATCGCCGATCTGCACGCGCTGACGACCGTCAGAGATCCCGCGGTGCTGCGTCAGAACGTCACCGACGCGGCGCTCGATCTGCTGGCCCTGGGTCTTGAACCGTCCAAAGCCACCCTGTTCCGTCAGTCAGATGTTCCGGAAGTGACCGAGCTGACGTGGCTGCTCATGACGATTACCCAAATGCATCTGCTGGAAAAATGCCACGCCTTCAAAGATAAAAAAGCGAAAGGTATTGCCGCCGACGCCGGACTCTTCACGTATCCGGTCCTGATGGCCGCCGATATTCTGATCTACGACAGCACAACTGTGCCCGTGGGTGCTGACCAGATTCAGCACGTCGAAGTCACTCGCGATCTGGCACAGCGTTTCAACTCGACGTACGGCGAAACACTGCACCTGCCAGAAGCGTATGTACTCGATGACTCGGCCAAAGTTCCGGGGACTGATCGAGAAAAGATGTCCAAGAGCTATGGGAACATCATTCCGATCTTCGACACGCCGAAGAAACTTCGCAAAACCATCATGTCGATTCAGACGGACTCAACCCCGATGGAATCGCCAAAAGACCCCGATTCCTGCGCGGTGTACCAGCTGTTCAAACTATTTTCGACCAGCGATCAGCAGGTGGCCCTGGCCGATCGTTATCGGGCCGGTGGTATGGGCTATGGTGAAGCCAAAGAGACGCTCCACCTGGCCGCCATGAATCACTTCGGCGAAGCGTTCGAACGCAGAACTCGGCTGGAAACCACTCCTTCTGAAGTTGAAGATATTCTTAAGCAGGGTGCCCAAAGAGCTCGCGCGAAAGCGGTGGAAGTTCTGGAGCGTGTGCGATCAGCCTGCGGACTTTCCGCTCGTCCGGTTTAGGAACAGTCTCTGCAAACAGCTTCGGACAATCGCGCAATCGATAAAAAATCTGACCCGTGAAAAAGATGTCTTTACAGACAACCTTCATCACGGGTCATTTTTGGGAGCCGCCGGTGGCAGAAGGATGTCTGTCAGACTATTCCTGAACTGGGACCTTGTAGCTGATCGCCCCGATCGCTTTGCCTTTTTCCACGGTGCGATAGTTCTCGTGGCACATGATACATTTTTCCATGACCACTGGGATCGCCGTGGCCGCGAGAAGATATCGCTTCCCGTCTTCCGTCACCACCTGATCGTATGACGGCTTTCCTGCCAGAATCTCGGCAATGGCTTTCTTTTCGAAACCCTCTTTGGGCAAATTCAAATCGTTGTAGGGCTGACCAGTGGCATCGACCAGGCGCGCCTTATGCCAGCCTTTCTCGCCGACCGCATCAAAGAGCGCCTTGAACGCGCTTCCGGCCGCAAGATCTGTATCGGTTTTCACGTAGTGTTCTGTCACCAGGACGATCGCAGTCTTGTAGATGTCGTCCAGCATTCGCACCTCGCGGCGCGCTCGCTCAACGGCCACGTCCTTTGCCGCCACTTTTCCTTTACCGTCCTGCGCCGCGGTCTCGCCGGCAAATGCCATCCAACTGCCTGCCGCAACAACAGCCATCAACAATCCGGAAATCAGTGTTCTCTTTAACATCCCAGCACCCTCGTAACTAGTTTTTTTCTGGCCAGCTCAAAACAAGACAAACATATCTGCTTTAGACTAACTTCGGAAAAACAGGATGTCAATATCCACTTTAAATTCGAGTCGTGTAGGGCTGGATTTTCCTCAGAATTTCCGGTCGCCGAGTGGGCATTCCCTGCCACAGAGTTCGGTCGTCGCCGGACGTTAAAGCGAAATTTCACGGATCGCGAATGCCGTCGCTTCCACGGCTCGCAACGACCAAAAAAAGGCGAACCCAAAACGGGTTCGCCTTCTGAACGCTGACCAGTCCCCGGGTCAACGCATTTGTTTTCATCGGCCACGATGTTTCCCTGTCAGATCCGCTCATCAGCGAACGCGAGGAACTTCCATCAGGCGCGGCTGAGCATCAAAGATCCAGGAGTGCGCGGGCAGCTCATTGTTCTTCGTGACTTTGGGGACGGCAAAGATTTCTCCGGCAAGGACTTCTTCACCGGTGCTCGGATGGCGAACAGTCTTGCCGCCATACTGAGTCGCCATGGTTCGGATTCGGGGATCATCCTTGCTGTCGAATGAACCGATCGTCACGATCGATTTGTACTTGTCGTGATAAACCCAGGCATCGTAATTGGTGTCGTATCCATACTTCTTGGCGTTGCGTAGTTTATCCGTCAGCAGCATCGCATTCTCTGCACAGTCATCGAGACTTTTTCCAAAGTGCGTATTGAAAAATCCGACGGCTTTGCTCGTCTGACTGTTTCCGACCTGAATCACACTGCTGCCATGAAAGGTTGCGACGACCATCGTGTATTTGCTTTTGTTCTGCAACAGCGAATACTTCTGCCCTGAATTCAGCTCGGTGATGAAGTTGTCTTCTTTGGTATCGCGAACTTCACCTTCCCACAACGGATTGACCGTCATGAATGCTCGACTGAACGGCAATGGACGGCCAGGCGTTTTCGGAAGAATGCCGCCGTTCTGGGGGTCAGACAAGAATGCAGGATTGAATTTTTTCTTGATCCATTCGAGCTTTTCCTTCGCGATCTTCTCCTGGTCTGACGGAAAATTTCCGGCCATCACGGAGATGTATCCGTGTTGAGCAATATAGCGACGCCCGGTGGATTCATTGGAACTGGGCGAGCTGATCTCCCCCATCTTTTCTTCCTGAGAATAGACGTAGGCCGGAATCCCTTGTTCACGCAGCGCAAACACAATTCCGTCCGCTGCTTCCCATGCTGTCATTCCGCCCTTAATCCGGCGAGTCTCATCATCAACGTCGCGAATGGATGCGACCATGATCATCCACGGACCATGATTCCTGGCCAGCTTGTATCGCTTGCCTTTGACAGGCTTTTCGATGCCCGCATGAACAGTCCCTGCGAACAGGGTGACAGCCGCAAGCAACAGAACAATTTTCTGGAAAGTTTTCATCCGGCAATCCTTCTGAAGAGAGTCCTGCCGACTTCGCGAATCATCTGCTCCGGTGAAAGCCTGTGGTCCACCTGAGCCGGGCGATGTCAGCAGCCGACAATGTCCTGTCGGGCGGCACGAGTATGCCACGGCTGGCCATCGGGACATAAGTCGTTCCTGCAGTTTTTCCAGCTTGCTGCAGGGATCAGAATGCCTGACGCAGCGTCGAGCGGCAAATTCTGCCAGTCGCGGTCACTCGTCACCGTTTCCTGCGGTATCGGAGCCGTTGCTGACCCACAATAGAAAAGGGCGAAAGCTGACCGAGCCTTCTGTTGCGGGTAAACGTTCCCGCGGCTTCGGACAGATTTCGCCCTTGTTGGCGACACCTGAATAATCAGACGAACTTACCGGTATGGGGCAGGTCGGGGAGTCGCGCGGAGCGGTTCCAGATTCATCTGTGGAGCCGACTGAACTCGCACGTCAGGTGTTCCGGTTCGATAGTTGGACGACTGCGTCACAGGTCGGCTCTGCGAAACCGGTTGCACATTCAGCTCCTGTGACGAGCTCTGGCCGTAGCGACTGCTGGGACGAGAATTTACCGAACTGCCAGACACATTGGAGAACTGCATCTGAGGCATCGCCATAGGCGGTGCAACTACGGACGGCTGCTGGGGCAGAATCAGCTGGCTACGATTTCCGTAACGCGCCGAAGGAGATCCCTGGATCGCTTGTGTCCCTCGAGACGAAGCGACGGACAGCCGCCCGTCGGCACTCAGAATCAGCTGCTGTGGAGCGAAGCTGGTCTGGCCGGGAATTCCCGGAACCGCACCCGGCTGCATCAAGGCCGGCGGTGCTGGCAATGGAGGAAGCGGAGTGGGTGCTGAAGGTATCGCCTGGAACTGCTGCAACGGCTCGGAATAAGAAGAGCCTGGCGGTGGCAGCGGGCCTGAACTCGGAACCGGCGGAACTGTTATCAAAGGTCCCTCAGATGCCTGCATGGGGACATTCGGCAAAATTCCGGGCTGAGAATAGACCGGTTCCTGTGAGTAACGCGGGCCCGGCACGTTCGACGGTGACACGGTTCCAGGCAAAGTTGAGAAGCTCTGCCCGGGCATCATCATACTGTTTTGCGGGGTGTAGATGTTGGCATTTTCTTGCTGACTGTATTCGACAGCTCCCTGCATCCCGTTCTGGTAACACGATCCATTTCCCGAGCACGGCGGAAGGGGGGGAAATCGCTGCCAGCAAGTTTGATTGAATCCCCAGTTGGGCATGTCTCCCGCATGCACATGCGGCCTTGAGGGTTCATCGGGGAACATGCGACCGGCCTCTGCCGGTGTAACAGAAAGAAGCAGGATTGATCCCGTCGCGGCCGATCGCAGCAGATGCCTGATGTATGTTGTATCCATCGTGTCCATTCCTTGACCGACTTTCAGGTTATGCCAACCACGTTGACGTGCAGCGCCGCCTGCAATGCATGAACTAAGTTAAGTTGAGAATCAGAAATCACTAACGACCGTTGCCCATTCCCGTCGACGAATTGCCGATGCCACCGAATTGCGCTGCATGCCCGGAGACGCCGCTGAATCCAAAACCAGCACCGCCCACTCCCATCATGCCCTGACCGCCCTGATTGAAGCCGCCGTTCATGCCTTGCCCACCGAATCCGCCACCGCCCATCCCGCCACCAGCAGCCATGCCCGTGTAACCGCCTCCGAATTGCCCCTGACCAAACGAATTGAAGACAACCGGATGCCCAGTCACGCCCAGTTGGGAGTATCCATAACCTCCATTGAATCCTCGCATCGGTTGTCCCTGCTGCGTCTGCAGCATCTGCAGATTTTGGCTGAACTGCTGGTTCTGCTGAGCGACCTCCAGCTGCGGACGAACGAGTCCAAAGTAGTTCAACCCAGGACTACTGTTGCTGCGCAGCATGTTGATATAGGGGCTGAATGTGGGTGTATCGATCGGACGATCAATTCGACTTCCACCTAACTGAGCAGATGCGATTGAGCCCCGGCACAGAAGGCCAGCCACAACAAAAATTCGCAGAAAGCGTGTTAAGTCAGACATCAGAAACCACCATTCGTGTTCTTGCCCTGAATTGATCGAACGGCCCCATTGCCCAGAATTGTGAAGCCCAGCATGCGTTCAAACGGAGCCGTAAACTTCGCCAGCTTTGTGTCCATCGTGATCAGTGGCGATGCTTTGACGTAGAGCCGATCGCCCGGCAACATCTGATAGTTTGTCATGGTCTGAGCACCCTCGGCAATCGCCTTCCAGTCAACTTTCAGGATTTGATCGGGACAGTTTTGCTCAGGTGATGGTCTGGCAATCCAGATGGACGCTTTGGATGCTACCGTGGGAAGTCCGTTAACTCCGGCGATGGCATCGAGCACCGTTTCGTTTCCGTTCGACGGAATTCGATAGACCTGTTCCCCGGCACCGCCACCGTCTGTAATGACATAGTAGACTTTGCTGTTGTAGGCCAACACATCCACGGAAACTTCGGGCCGATGAATGTGCTGACTCAGATGCTGCTCAACTGCACCGCGTGCCTGCTGCAAAGTCATGCCGGTCACATAGACGCTGCCGTAAACGCCCAGCCCCACAGTACCGTCCATACGCACAAGATGCGGCCCTGCGATAAATTGTTTGTTCTGCGGCGAAGGCAGAGTGACCATCACCTGAGGCGACGTCAAAATCTGTCGCAGATGTGTGTCCACCCGCGTTTGAATCTCTTCAAGCGGCAGATCGGCGACCAGCACCTTGCCATATTCCGGACCAAGGTTCAGATAACCGTCGGTGCCGATCACATACATCCCGTTGATTTGCTTGAACTGAGTCGAAACAGGGTCTTCCACCTGCCCTACGGGGATTGTTCGATTCACCTGGACAACCAGTGATTCACCCGCACGAATAGGCGCCATCGCGGGGCGCAGATTATTTACGGCTTCAATCAACAATACATCCGGCGGCTCAATCACGTATTCCGGCAATGAGACCTTGCGGAGTTCTCTTGGGGCATCAGCCAACCCCGCGCATGCATAGGAATTTTGCGAGGTAGAACACGTTGCACACCCGGCGAACGCGACACTCAAACAACTCAGCAGTGCAGCAGCCCCAATCGGACGCCACGCATTCGCCCAGACAAAATGTGCCGGTCGCATAAAGTGCTCTCCATACTTCGTCGCCGCTCAATTGCAGGGCGAAGAACGTTTCATCCGTGAATGCGGGGAGCCGGCGGATCTTCGCCGGTATTCTGATTATCACATCATCACTCCTTGATGACGTGACAAGTCCCCGGATCATTTCATCGGAAGTGAGCCACCGATCGACGTCGATATTCTCACCCGACTGATTACGACTTGAGCCATGTGAAGTGGGTTGTGTCGAGTGAATCGATTAATCGTAACCAGCCGAACTTCGATGGCAGATTGCAGTCTGAATTTCACTCGCAAACCGACGCATAAACCGGCAGATTCTGCGACTCCATTTCATCGCATCGATTACCCGGTGTCAGTCTGCACAATTTCGATTCGCTGGCAGGTCAGACCAGTGGAAACCCGCATCTCGCAAGCACGTTTTTACTCGCGAAACGCACAGACATCGGGTGGCAGTAAGGATGGAATACAGGAATTTGCGCGCAAAAAAAGGGCCTTCAAATGAAGGCCCTTTGGAAAAGAAACAAACGCAATTGGACTCGTGAGCGTTCAGGAACCCCGTCCGAATTCTCACGAATCCGGCTACCCACGAAAGTTACGCGTTCTTAGTTGGTTTTCTCTTCACGCAGAATAAAGACCATTCGAATCAAGTGCGGCAGATCATCAGCCCGCATTTTGTCATTGATGCGTGCTCGATGAGCTTCCACAGTCTTCGTGCTGATCCCCAATTCGGCTCCGATTTCGCGGCTGGATTCGCCTTCTGCGATTCGATCCAGCACTTCTGTTTCGCGGTCTGTCAGACGCGCGATGCTGGATTCAATGTCATCCACATCGTCGCCCACAAAGTCCCAGTCCACATCGTAGAACGAGGCGTATGCTCGATTGATGGCCGCCATGAGCTTTTCCGGGGACGTCGGCTTCATCACAAATTCCAACGCGCCTTCTTTCATCGCTTCAATCGCTGACGGGGCGTCAGCATGGCCGGCCATATGAATGATCGGCAAATCAAAGTCTTCCGACATCAATTTTGCCTGCAGTTCCTGAGCCGACATGCCTCGAAGTCGAATGTCCGTGACCAGAACGCCGGGCGTCTTTTCTCGATAGTCACGATAAAATTCCATCGCTGTCATGTAATCCCGGACCTCAAGCTTTTCCTGACGAAGAGCATCGGCCAGCGGATTCCGTACCCCCATGTCGTCCATCACAAGGAAGATCGTAAAGGGGCGACGTTTTTTGGGTGAAGCAAATTCCGACTGCGGCGTTTTCTTCGCGGCGGTGCCGACTACTTTCGAGTTCTTGGATACCATGGGTTGAAATCCCGCTAAAACAAACTTCTGATGCACGACTGATATATTGCAATCTTAGCCAGGTGGCGCCGTTCTGCTATCTGATTGCACCCTCAGTTGCTTCGTTTGTCGACTATAGACAACGTTTTTCTCATGTTGGGTGTATACTTGTTCGCAATGTATATGGAGTGAAACCCTCCCGTACCCAACGGGGCCTTCCTGCACATACTTGCTGAAGCGCCGTGCTTGCCTCCGAATTCCACACGCGAACAAGAGGTTCTCCCTACTCTCGCCAGGGACTACGGGACCAAGGGACATCGTGGTCAGAAAATCCATTCGTTCCTGGAAAAGTTTTAGCCATTCAAAAAAATCTGGCCTTTCCCTGTTAGGTCTGCGACCTCAAGTAAAAACTTGGTTTTCTCGAGTTCAAAGCAGACGCACCTGATTAACCAGAACCTGCCTCGAACACTTGCAGTCGCACTGATTTCGTGTCCAGCCGGAATCTTGTAGGGGTGTGACCGGGTTTTGAGTGGGAATGCGGCCTTTCTGCTTGTTCACCGGAATTCTTCACGGTCAAATGCTGCTGTAGCATTGTGACTTTATGGCCGTCCCGCAGCACCTGATGCTTTCTGCTTGTGCACAAACGGCTCACTTTTGTCCTTGGCGATGACTTGTGGATGACGCAAAAAGGGAAACAGTTTTTCGTACATGCGAATCCATTACGCGCCGACTGGTGCCCGCATTAGCCCAACTGGAAAGCACGGCCTCCCTTCTTCAACAACCGCCTCTTGCCGGCCGGGAATGGTTTGAAGTCCTGCGACAGAAGCTCGTGCCTCAACTGGGCGAACAGGCATTCCTTGTCGTCGCAGTGGTTGGTGGGACAAACATCGGTAAGAGCGTGATTTTTAACCATCTCGCCGGATGCAAAGCCAGCGCCAGCAGTCCGCTTGCTTCCGGCACCAAGCACCCCGTTTGTCTTGTGCCTGAAGGATTCACACAGCACCACAGTCTGCAGAGTGTGTTTCCCGATTTTGAACTCCATGAATGGAGCGATGCATCGTCTTCACTTGAAGAAGATGACGCTCACCAGATTTTCTGGCGAACCGCGAAAGAGCTGCCTCCGTCGCTGCTGATTCTGGACACGCCGGATGTCGACAGTGATACGCGTGTAAACTGGGTTCGTGCGGACGCGGTGCGACGCTGCGCAGATGTCCTGATCGCCGTGCTGAC
>QWOO01000020.1 GCA_003669615.1 Planctomycetota bacterium | reverse complement strand
TACTGACGTCCTGATCAAGACCTCGCAGATGAAGGTCTTCTACAAGAGCGGTGATCCCCTGATCCAGTTTGTCCAGCTGTTCCGGCAGTCGAGCAAAATTGGAGTGATGACGGTCCCAGCTGCCAAAGGAAAGCGTGACACACCGAACCCCGGCTTCGACCAGACGTCGAGCCATCAGGAACTGATCCATCCAGTGGGGTCCGGCGTCTTCTCCGAAAGCTGGCGACGAACTGCCGCGACCGTAACGATCGCGCAAGGCCGCGTCTTCTTTTTCAAGATCCAAAGCTTCGACCAGTTTGCTGGACGTCAGCACATCGAACGCTTTTTTCGTATTGGTTTCCATGCCCTGCATGTTCACATTGGCTTCCGCGTAGTCACGGAATTCATCGAAGCTGCTAAGCAAAGACTGGCGGTCTCGCAGGCGGTCCAGAGTAATATTATTGAGCCGCATGTTGGCCATTCCTTCACTCTCCGGTTGGAACGGAGCGTGCGCCAGACCAAGAAATCCAGGCAGGCCCGGATTGGAATACGGGGCGTGTCCCGTGCGGGTTGTTAATCCCACGAATGGCGGAACCGCTCGATCGACTGGACCATGTATGCGAGACAACGCGGATCCCAGAGACGGGCGATTATCCTGACGGCCTCGAGCCCCAATTGGGAAGCCGCTCATGCAAGTGTCCGAAGCATGCTGATCGGGCGAACCGTAAAGCGAACGGATGATGGCGAACTTGTCCATCATCTGCGCCAGACGTGGCATGTGTTCACAAATCTCAATGCCCGGCACGTTGGTTTGAATTGGCTTGAACGTGCCGCGAATCTCGACCGGTGCATCCATCTTCAGATCGTACATGTCCTGGTGCGATGGACCGCCGGACAGATAAATCATGATGATCGCTTTGTGCGACAGTTTCTTTCCGGCCGGCGCAGAGGACGTTTGCTGCTCGGCCTTCAGAATCTGCGGCAGGCTCATTCCTCCAAGTCCCAGTCCGCCAATCTTCAGAAAATGGCGACGCGAATGACCGTCGCAATGCGACGTGGGACGTTGTCCGAAAATCGACAGCATAAAAGAGAGCCTCAGGCGGAACGACAGCGCTGAAAACCGGAAGAGCGGCGGTGAGACATTCGGAACGCGATGATTTTTGTCGACTCACAGCCTCGGCGGGACCTGAAGCATAACCCGCGAATTACGTTCCTCGCAAGCCGCTGACACGCGATTTGAACAGATCCCGACCGTCAGACACGGCATAGTCCGAGTTCACGGCACAATCTTCGATGGCGTTTCGTCCCCGCCTGACAGCCTTTTCAGTTCCGCCTGCCAAAATCCCTGCAAAGCTTCCGACGAAAGTGCGAGCTGTTCGTATCTGCTGCGGCAAACGACCAACGCAAAAAGCCCGGCATCCTCGTGAGAAGATGCCGGGCTTTTGATTTGAGAACATGGGATCAAAGCGAATTAGGGACGAGCTTCAGGTGGGAGTGGTACTGGTCGTTCTTCTTCGAGGGTCTGCGCTGAATGAGCTTCGTCAGCGGCCGTCGTTGCCCCGTTGGCTGTGACAGCTTCTGTCTGGGAGAAGCGAGTTGAGCGGCGGTCCAGAATGACTCGGGCAGCTTCGCGAACTTCTTCTTCACCCAGGCGTCGCAGGTTGCCAATCTGAGTCAGCGGTTCGACAACGTTTGCGACTCTGCCCAGAGTGGATTCCATCATGGCCAGTTCCATCAACGTGTGACGGAGCGTTTCAAGAGAAGCGACGTGAGCTGAAACTTCGGTTCGGAAGTCGTCCATGATCTCCAAATTCTGGATCACGGAAGCCACTTCTTCAGTCTGATGGCTGAGGCGTTCCTGCAGACTCAGCATGGAGTCCAGGTTCTGGCGAGCCTGCACCAGCTGCACGTCGCTGCCACTCAGGCTGTCGTTCATGGCGACCAGCGTACGAGCGTTGGCCTGAGCTGATTCGAGGCGGTCAGATGAAGCCAGAACGTCTGTCTTGAGTGTTTCCAGCTGTACGACGTTGTTGCGAGCGGCTTCCAGATCGGCAGCGGCGGCTACAACCGAATTCTTCAGGCCGACGAATTCATCGAATCGCTGAGCAGCCACTTTCACATCTTCCGACTGAGCCAACATTCGCTGTGTCAGGTCGGCCATGTCGGCGACGCCCTGGCTGGCTTTTTCCGTTCCGTTGGATGCGGCAATCAGGCGGTTCTGAAGAGCGACGAGGCCTTCCAGGGAGTTACCGGCAACCTGAGTCGATTCCGCTCCGCTCAGAATAGCCTTCTGCAGTTCCTGAATGGCGACCAGCTGAGCGGAAGCCTGCTGTGTCTTTTCCTGACCATTGATGATCTGGTCCTGCAGCAGAGACACTTTGTCCAGAGCGACCAGAGCGGCTGTGGAAGCTTCTGCTTCCTGTTCAACGTTCGTTCTGAAAGTTGCTATGTTAGAGATGCTGCTTTCCAGCGACTGCAATCGAGTTGTCTGATCTTCAAGCCCTGTCAGCAGATCGTTGGTGCGGAACACGGAATCACGCACGGCAACCAGCTTGTTCATGTTGTTTTCGGAAGAATCGATGCGAGCCTGAATATTATCGAGGCGACCTTTCAGCGGCCCCACCATCATCAGCTGCATTCCGAAGAACACGACTGCGAGGGACATCAGCATGGATATCCCCATAAAGCTGCGAAACCCTCGCAGTTCCTGATTTGAAGACCGGCGTACTGTTGTCGTCGATGTACTCACGTCACTTCCTCCAGATTGTGAACAGCGAAGGCTGGCTTCGCAGGGAATGCAAATTTTTGTCAACCGCAGACTGCGGTGACTCGCCGTTTCGCTCCGGATTCTTCCGCGGGACTCGCCTCGTCCTGATAAGCGTTTGCAGCGTCACTGCTTTATGTATCGCCGTCAGACTCATGTGCAGTTTGCCTGATTGGCGAAATTCGGCAGGTTTTGCCGAAAGCCAAAAATGAGCGGAAGCGAATAGTCCGGAAGTAGCGGCTAAGCCACGCTGCCAGCGACAGGCATAAGGTAAACCTGTTCAGCGGCTTTGAACGTTGACGATCTCTGACGCAGAACCACAGCAGGTGACGCGGGTGTCCCCGCAGATGTACATCATATCCCTGAACAGATCACTCAGTCTCACAGCCTTGCAGTGTCGAACGGATCCGAGGACACTCTTTTGTTTTTCGACGTCGAACTCATAGTCCAGTCGCGGTGCTGTTCTAAATGATGTTTCGATACGAGACCGAATCAGGCTGCGTATCTTTGACTCAATCTTCAACACCACCGGCGTCATCGATCGGGAACACCAGTCGATGGAATTTCTTTGCGCTCCTTCTGCATCAGATCCTGTTTCGCATTGCATGGATCTTCAAGACCGAGAGCGTCATCATGCCCGCGTTTCTGGACACGATCACGGAGTCCGGAATTATTCGTGGCGCCTTGCCGCTGTTAAATCGGGCAGGACAGTCGATTGCGCCGCTGATGCTGTCGGATCGTCTTACGGCGACCAGTCTCAAGAAAAAATGGCTGAGCCGGACTACGTTTTTGATGGGAGCACCGTTTTTGTTTCTGGGGATGTCCATCCAACTTGCCGATGCTCAACTGCCTGCGTGGTACGCGATTATTTTTCTGATCGTCTATACACTCTTCTTTTGCATGCACGGTCTGAATGACACCACCTACAGCACGGTCCTTGGAAAATTAATACGGCCCGATCGACGAGGCCGATTGCAGGCCGCAGCCAGCACTTTGGGTACCAGCCTCGCAATTACTCTGGCTTTGCTGCTGCTTAGCCGGTGGCTGAAAACGGAGGGCCAGACGCCCTTCGAGAACATCTTTCTTTTCGTCGGCGGTGCAATGATGCTCGCCGGTATCTCCGCAACAGCAATGAAAGAGATACCCGACCAGAATTCGATTCCGGCGCACCGAGGAGTGATGAAAGTCTTTCAGGATGCGTGGCTGCTTCTTAGAACAGACGCGGTTTTACGTCGTCTTTGCACAACAGCCATGCTGTTTATCTTTTCGCAGATCCTGTTTCCTCACTACCAATGGCTGGGCCTGTCCCTTCCCGGCGCTTCTCGAACGTATCTCATGGACTGGGTGATCGCTCAGCATGTCGGCGCCGCTGTGTTCAGTTCGATTTGCGGCTTTCTGGCCGATCGCTTTGGCACTCGTTCAGCACTTCGCCTGCTGATTTCTGCCGCTGTATTTGCGCCTCTGATTGCCGTTGTACTGGCGGACATTGGAAAGGTCGATTGGTACTGGATCACGTTTCTATGGATTGGACTCGTCCCTGTAACACTGCGAATGCAGATCAACTACGCGATCGAGATCGTCGCCAGGCATCATCATCCGGAGTACATTAGTACTTTGAATCTGTGTATGGCAATTCCGTTTTTGCTGTCACCTCTGGCAGGTGGCTTCGTGAGCTGGTTCGGCCATACCGGCCCGTTTCTGGGCGTGTCGTGTCTGATCGCCATCGCCGCCATGCTGACGTGGACCATGAAAGAACCCCGTGCCTCAAGTGCGGATGCGCCCCTGTAATCTAAGATTCGAGATTCGAGATTCGAGATTCGAGATTCGAGATCGCAAATCGCAAATCCCCCGCCCTTCAGCTGCTGGCGCCGCGATAGTGATCCAGAGACCACAAAAAGATTCGCCGAGAGATCAGGAAGCAGATCGCGGCGGCCGTGGCGCTGACCACAGCAAAACGCCAATCCGAAAAGGTGCCCGTAATGATCTGGGCCGGTACGGTTACGACCAGCAGAATGGGAATGATCCACGAAAACGCAAACTGCAGAACTTCACCGGTTTCCACCTGCGAAGGATCGTGCCCGTCGTAAACACTGCGAGGATACTGTGCAAAAATTGTGATGTAGAACCAGAAGTCGTACAGTCCCTGATTGCGGCCGAACCAGATACTGGTGCATGCCGTGGTAATCATCATCGAATAAAAGAACATGACCGCAATGGCCACATAAAACAAGTACATGACTACCTGTCCAACCAGCAGCGGACGCCCAATGTGGTACAGCGACCACGCCAGCAGCACAAAGGACAGCAGCATCTGACTGATCATCGCGAGGCTGATTCTTTGCAGCGAAACGAGAAACTGCGAATCAACCGGACGAATGAGTGCGAAGTCCAGTTTTCCGGTGCGAATGTCTTCACAAAAGGACGCACAGTTCGGCATAAAGAACGCTTCCACAATGGAGTTGATCAGCATCCCCGTCGCCATGAAAGCGAAGTACTCGTGCTTCGACCACTCCTGAATGGTATCCACTTCGCCATAGATGAACGCAAAGAGCGCTATTCGTGCGACAAACCAAAACAGCCGAGTAACGACCTGAATCAAAAAGTTGGCAGGAAACATCATTTCGCGAATCAGCGAGTTGCGAAAAAATGTCAGGCACAGTCGACTGTAAAAAAGCATGTCTGAATCACGACGCAGAATTTGAGTTCACGGGCAAAGACTTCCAGAGTATCGCGAACGTTTTCCGACAATACCAGTCGACGAAGAACTGTTGAGCCCTATTGTGCTGCTGCAAATCTGCAACAATCCATCACCGACAAGCTCAAAGCGCAAGCGAGTGGACGTCAGGCCCGTGGGCTGTCGCTGTCCAATTACACACGCCCACGCGTTTCGAGCTTGCAGAATCGCCGGGTACTCTTCGCGAACGGCTCCGTGATGCCGCTATTTGTTGATTCTCAATGCCCAGTTTTGGAATTCGTTGATCAAAAGATTTTGACATGAATGATGCTCATCCGCTTGCCTCTTTCTGGCAGCTTGACCCGGCCTGCACGTATCTCAACCATGGCTCGTTTGGTCCCTCCCCGTGGCCGATCCAGCAGGCTCGCGCACGCTGGTCTGAGCGTCTGGAACGTCAGCCAATGCGTTTCTTCTGCCAGCACATGGAAGAGGAACTTGATCGCACTGCGGCAGTACTGGCGGCATTTCTGGAGACGCAGCCGGATCGCATCGCCCTTGTGGACAACGCGACCTTCGCGATGAATGTGGTTG
>QWOO01000346.1 GCA_003669615.1 Planctomycetota bacterium | reverse complement strand
GTTTACTTACTATGAATCAGGAGGTTGGCACAGCAGAACAGGATCGTCAACTGTAGCCCCGGACATGGTCGTTCGTTATGCTTCTGAGATCTGTTTTTTTGACCCAGCTTTGTCCTCGGTCAGGTCAATTTCTTCCCCCAGTTCTGCCCCGTGAGATCCTTCATGAAAATCTGTCGCATTCAGTTGTCCAGTGGCGAAACCTGTTTTGCATCCCAGCGAGCCGATGGTTCGCTGGAACGCCTGACAGGCGATCTGTTCTCCGGTCTGCAGCCCACCGGCCAGGTCGTTTCGGCGTCTCGCCTGCTCGCACCGCTGGATCCAGCCGCAGTTCTGTGCATTGGCCTGAATTACCGCAAGCATGCTGAAGAAGGCAAGCAGGCGATTCCGGCACATCCTGTTCTGTTCATGAAGATCCCGACCACCGTTCAGAATCCAGGCGATCCCATCGTGCTGCCTCGCAAACTTCGCAGCGACAAAGTCGACTATGAATGCGAACTGGCCGTCGTGATTGGAAAGCGTTGTTACAACGTTTCCAAAGCCGATGCTTTGAATTATGTTCTGGGCTACACCTGCGCCAACGACGTCAGTGCCCGCGACTGGCAGATGAACGGTGGCGGCGGTCAGTGGTGCCGAGGCAAGACGTTTGCGACCTTCTGTCCTCTGGGACCATGTCTCGTGACAGCCGACGAAATTCCGAATCCTAATGCTCTGAAGATCAAAACCGTTCTGAACGGAAATGTGATGCAGGATTGGAATACTGATGACATGATCTTTGATGTGCCGACACTGATTGAATACCTGAGTGCCAGTACAGTGCTGGCTCCGGGAACAGTGATTCTGACAGGAACTCCGCACGGTGTCGGTTCGGCAAGAACTCCGCCTGTTTTCCTGCAGCCGGGCGATACTGTTACGATTGATATTGAAAAGATTGGTGAACTAACCAATCCTGTGGTCGAAGAAAAGGTTTAAGGATTACCATTGCTGAGCCTGAGGCGCTAGCTGATTGCCTGCCGTCGAGTTCCTGCAATAGAATCGGCTAGCGCCTCAGGCTCAGGGTTATAGGTTCTATACGTTTTTGCTGGACATGAACAATGTTGCAGATTCAGAGCCCGAAAGTTCGTGGTCGCCGCGCTGTACTTCAGGCCGGTCTTTTGAGTATCGCCGGTTTGAATCTGGCAACGCAGCAACGCCTCATCGCTGAAGGCACGGCGAAGAATAACAACAAAAGCGTGATCCTGATCTGGCTGGACGGTGGCCCCAGCCAATTGGAATCGTACGATCCCAAGCCTGAAGCGCCCGCCGAGTTTCGCGGTCCATTTGGAACCATTCAGACAAGCCTGTCGGGGGTCCACTTCTCCGAACTGATGTCTCAGCAGGCAAAGTTTGCCGACAAGATGTCCATCATTCGGTCCATGCGACATGGCACCGGCGACCACTTCGCAGGTGCTCACTGGATGCTGACTGGGCGATTCGGTGCGACCACCGCGTCAAAGGCAATTCGCTACCCGTCACTCGGATCGTGCGTGTCCAAACTGAAAGGCGCGAACAAGCCCGGGTTGCCCGCCTATGTAGGCCTGCCATCTGCGGAAAGTGTTTATCTCTACCCGGGCTATCAGGGCGCCGGCTATCTGGGTGGGGAGCATGAGCCGTTTGCAGTCAACAACGACATTCGCTACCTGCACCACACTTACAAGACGAAAGTCGAAGCCCCGACCTGCTTCAAATCGTCCACAGGCCTTGATCAATCGCGTGCTCAGGACCGCAGCAGCCTCATGACGTCGCTCGACCGCCTGAGACGCGATGTTGACAATACCGGCGTGATGGGTGTCATGGACTCACATCATCAGTCCGCGATGTCGCTGGTGTTTGGCGGAGCGGCGATGGACGCTTTTGATATTTCGAAGGAATCTCCCGCAGTCGCGGAGCGCTACGGAACGACTCCATGGGGTCAGTACACGCTGATGGCCCGACGACTGGTCGAGTCTGGTGTTTCGTTCGTCACCGTCGACATGCCACACTGGGATCATCATTCGTCACTCGTTGATGGACATGCTCCAAACATGCGAGTGATGGATCAATGTGTGGGTGCATTAATGACAGATCTGGTCGAGCGAAACCTTCTGGATCAGGTGATGGTGATTGTGATGGGCGAGTTTGGTCGAACACCTCGCATCAACGAAGGCCAGCCGGGAATTCCAATCCCCGGTCGCGATCACTGGGGCGATGCGTTCTCTGTGATGCTTGCCGGCGGCGGATTGAAACAGGGGGTGGTCGTCGGTGCGACGAATTCCAAAGCCGAGTACCCTGTCGAACGCGAAGTGGCTCCTCACGATCTGCTCGCCACCGTCTATCGAGTTCTCGACATTGATCCGACAACGCACTTCCTGGATTACTCCGGCCGTCCTGTGGCACTGGTGGATCGAGCTGAAGGCATCAGAGAGTTACTTTGAAAAATTAGTGCTGTTTCAGCGGAATCTTACAGCCTTGTTGAGGCATAGAAGTCATGGAGCCCCATCGCCATTGCGCCCGCTGTCAAAAGACTCAGGCCGATGATCACCGCACCGATCCAGCGAGTGCGTTTGCTCTGCCACCACATGATGATTCCGCTGATTCCCCAGAAGACCATGGCAACAGCCATCGTGTCGACGGCCAGTGACCAGAACATTTTTCCGTTCCATGAAGGCGGCTGCCCGTGCGACGTATGCATGCGCAGAAAGAAATGCCGCAGCGGCATTCCGTCTTCGCCTGTGTATCGATTGATGTCGACGTGTCCGTCCTTCAGCACATAGGTGATGCGTGCTGGCTGCCCGTCGACGGTGGCCATGAAATTCAGTTTCGTCCAGCCAAACGGCTGCGGTTCTTTGCCGTTTAGCAACCCTGCGCCGTCGAGCAGACTTGCCGCCGCTTTCTTTGCTGTGTCCTGCGGGTCCGGCGTCAGCCTGATGTTTCGAATGGCAGGAAGCAGCACCTCGGGATCTTCCTCATTCTTCGGCATCGTTCCAACCCAGCTGTCATGGGTGACGGGATCCATATAGACGACATGCTGAAGTCCGTCTTGTTTGACTTCGAATGACATCTCGTTGGTGAATTCCGCGTGTGGAAGATCCGTTAGCCTAACTCGGGACGAACCTGCATCCTTCTGAATGGCTTCGACGATCTGAGCCGCCAGCTTGTCAGTCTCCGGGAACTCACTCAGCCCCGCCTCCGTCGCAGTTTGAGAATTTACCGGCTGAATCTGAATTCGCGGAAACAAGCCGAGATGATTAAACATCGCACCCGTCACGCCATACATCAGAACCCACGGCAACAGAAACAGTCCTGAGTACAAATGAACTCGTCGGATAATCAGGTTGACCCGAGTGGCCAGTTTCATGAGATGCCTCAAAATCAAGTCGCAGATTGTGTCGCTCAAATCGTTGAAGTATCATCGTACAGAGTTTTGGGCCCAGGTGTGCGTGTTGCCAATTCGAGTGGTATTGTAACTATCGGCAAGTCACGGCCGGCAAGTGTGGATCCGCGCGATCAAAGTCTCCATGTGCTGGTACTGGAGTCAGCCGAGTATGTTGAGGCCGGCGCGGGGCCGGTTGCGGTGTCGCGAATCCTTCCAGACTTCAAAGTCAATGTGGCTGAGCTGTTCCGCAAGACGTCTGTGTTGTAGCAATGTTCTCGTTCCGAGGCTCCCTGCCTCGAAACGCACTGCACGCAAGGCTCCTGCCTTGAGTGTGGAGGCGGGAGCCTGCTGGCAGTGCGTTCCAGGGCTGGAGCCCTGGAACGAGATGCGGCTTTAACGATGCTCCATGTACTCCTTCGCCAGGCGTTCGCCCAGCCAGACAATGCCTGCGGTCTCAATCACAAGCTGTTCACGCTCAGGCGGCAGGTCGTTAAGCTTGATGTGAACGAGGTTGGCGTCACCGCTCGTCGCCTTTGCGATGTCTGCCATCACGTCCACGCGATTCACCCTCTCGTGATCCGTCGGAGGCTGCTGGCTGATGAACCATTTTAGATCTGGTTGCTCAAGGTCCCGGCGAACGGCAGTCACAAGCGACATCACGCGATCCGGGGCATCTTTGCGAAATGGCTCCCACGACATGTCGTTCTCGCCGACGTGATAAAAGATGCCAGCCAGTTCCACTTCGTGGCCTCGATCTTTGAGTTGCTGAACCGAGTCGCGGACAAACTGCAGAAACGCTGGATAGAGATTGCGGGATTGTGCCTCACTGCCTTCCGGAGTCCAGTCGATAATCTGCGATCCGCTGTGAGTGAACTTGGCGATGGCGATGTTTTCCACACCGCCCTTCTTCAGCGTCGCTCCGAAACTGAGTTCCGGCCCGAACGTGTCATAGAAACCAAAAGGTCCAAGCGGCTCCCAGTCGGCGGATGTCTTGTATCCGCCGCCCAAACTATAACGACACGCGACTGATGGATCGTCGTTCAGAAGTTGTGACTTCCCATCCAGCTTTTCCAGGTCCTGAGTAAAGGCTCGTTCGCCTTCCATGTTGCGGTGCCCCGCCAGCACGAACAATCGCACACGCGATCCGGCTGGATACGGCCATTCCGTTAGAGTCCGCGTTTTGGCTTTCCATTGACCGATCGCCTGCAGGTAGGCCTGAGCATAATTGGCGCCGTGTTCCAACTGCCCAAGCGTGCCGTAGTGATAATGCAGTCCGGCGCCGCCACCGATTTCGACGCCATCGTGAGACGTCGGTACGTAATCGGCCAGCGGGTCTGCATCAGTCACTTCGTTCTGTCCAAGGCTGATGGCATACATTCTGGGACGAAGATCCATGCCCCAGATCGTCTTGGTACACAGCTCACCGATATAAAATCGCAGATTCGGAGCCTTCAAATCACGTCGCCAGCAAGCGATGAAGTTCTTCAGATTCCGGCCGTAGTTGGCCATGTAGTCTGCTTCGAACATATCGTTCTCGCCCTGATGCCACATGAATCCTTCGACGCGATACTTGATTCCTTGCTGATCCAGTAGCGCCAATGACGACCGGATCTGTTCGAGAGCCAGTGGATAGAGTTTGAAGCCTGACGGCTCATCAGGATTCCAGTCACCACCGAGATGCGTTCCTCCCGCCGCAATCTTGATGATTGCAATCGGCGCCTTCACATTCCGAGTCACCTCACGAGCAAAACTCAGTTCGGGCCCAACGACTTTGTCAACCGGCTGCAGGGCTGTCCAGCCGTTCGCCTCAAGCTTATCTTCCCGCCCGATGCAATAAGAAAATCGAACATTCTCCTGCCGCTGTTCCAGCCCGGCAAACGGAGGGAAGCGAGCGATGTCCTCTATCTTCGAATCCGAGCCGACCATATTCGACTGCCCGGCAAAGATGAAGACTCGTACGGTTGTCTGGTCCTCATCGGCTTTCACAATGCCACAATATCCAAAGAGACAAACAAAGAGAAAAAGAAGATGAATTCGTTGCATGGAAAGTCTCGACAGCGGAGGTCACAGAATGATCATTGGGCGGGCAAGCCGAAATCGGGCGCAGGATGATACCCGCAAACTTATATGAGTCGAAGAGCCTGAACTGTAGCATGCGTCCGACTGGCCCTCTGCTGGCTTGTCCAGCCGGAAGGAAAGTTCTGCATGACGGGCCTACCTTAAAAACCAATTTTGCAAAGTGGTACAGATTGTTGCGCCAGTGAGTCGCGTCGTGGCCGTGAGAATCGACATTCCAGAGATGCGGAATGCCCTGCTCTTTCAGATAACGCTGAGTCCTCTGGCTGATGTTGATCAGTCCGTCCTTGTTGCCGCAGGACAGCCACAGCAGCTTCAATTGTTCTTTGGCTTTGTCTGAGTCCGGAACCAACTCTTCCGGCTTCTTTGTGTTGGGGGCGGAGGAAAAGCCGCCGACCCAGGCGAATTGATCGAGGTGGCCCAGTCCAAAGTTGAGCGACTGCCCCCCCATCGAAAGTCCCGCGAGTGCTCGATGTTCGCGATCGGCCTGAACGGAGTAACGTGCTTCGATCGCAGGAATGACGTCGTCCAGCAGATCTCGTTCAAACACCGCAAACGCCGGTGCTGATTCGAAGACATTACCCTCTGCACGATCGTTCTTCTGAGCGCGGCCATTGGGCATGACGACAATCATCGGCACAGCTTTTTCGTCAGCAATGAGGTTGTCGAACAGCATGTCAGGCGTGGCGAAGCGTTGCCATTCGGTTTCATCGCCGCCAATCCCATGGAGCAGATACAACACCGGGTATGTTTTGTCGGCTGAATATCCCGGAGGTGTGTAAACATTCAACTTGCGAGTCGCTCCGACCGTCTTTGAGTCATACTCGATCATCTCCAGCTTGCCGTGAGCAATGTCGTCGCGATTTGCCACGATGCTGTCAGCCGGATCTGGATAAATCTGCTTATCATCCGGACCCAGTTCGATCGAGCCACCAAATCCACCCGGGCCGCGTCCCTGCTGAGAACGATTCTGCGCTGGCACGCTATTGGGACGAGCCGACTCCTGCGCCGGCTTCTCTCCGACCGCTTTTTCTGCGTCCTGAGCCAGGCTGAATGAGGGTACGAGAAGGATGGTTGCGATGATCATGCGAAACGGCATAAAGGACTCCTGAGTATCAGAAATTGTTTTCGACGACTTCTACAACCGATCCGTCACCAGTTCTGGGGCACGATCTCCCAGTGATTCTGCAACACGCTGCAGCAGCGACAGCAGAGTGCGCGTTTCGCTGGCGTTGAGTGAATTGACCATCTGATCTCGTACCGCCTGACCAGCTTCCCACACCTGCTGAAATTTTCGAAGACCCAATCGCGTCAGAGTCGCTGTTCGTGCTCGTCCATCGGTCGGATGTGATTCGCGAGCCACGAGTCCCTGTTTTTCCAGCAAAACCAGCATCGCGCGGACGGTACTTGGGTCAGACGGCATTCGAGCCGCCAGTGCACGCTGAGTCATCGCGTCGCCTCGCGACAGTGTGGCCAGCAGCACAAATTGATCGGCCGTAATGCCGTGTTGCGCAAATTCAGTGTCCGACCTCCGATGAAGCGTCAGGTAAGCCGTCCGAAGTGCGAGTGGAAGTTCATCTTTCGGATTCATGGACCTTTGAGCCTTTGTGAAACGTCGTGCGTGTACGCACGAAAATATAAAGATGCCGATGGAGTGTCAAGCTTTGATCAGGGGCCGTGTAAAATGCAGGGTCGCTGCTTTTGAACATTCCCGATGGAACTGCCATAATCGTCGGAATGAATCCCGAATACTTTCAGACGCACTTTGACCCTGCCGGATATGAGGGTCCCTGGCCACAGCAGTTTGCGATCATCACCGCCTACGCGACAACCGGTGAGCAATGGTCGTTAGAAGCCAATCAAAAGGCGGATCTTGAACTGAAGGCCGAACTGTTGCGCAGAGGAGTCTGGATTCAACGGATGAAAGGATTCTCGCCGCAGACTGGACATTCAGAACCAGGCTGGGCTGCTGAATTGACGTTCTCAGAAGCGTGCGATCTCGGGCTAAGCTTTCTTCAGGACGCTGTCTATTTTGTGCGATCGGATGTGCTCTTCGTTTCGTACTGCGATTCGCGGCGCTGGGAAGTACTTGTGGGGCCATTTTGCGAACGACTGCGGACTTGAACAAGCCTCTGCACGAAGCAATCAATGTGCGTCTTGTGTCTCTCCGGCCCCGTCCGTTATCGGCTTTGGCTCGCCAAACATCAACGTCCCGAGCCGCTCCAGCACAAAGTAGAATACCGGGGTCAGAAAGATGCCGAAGACCGTGACACCCAGCATCCCGGAGAACACCGCGATGCCCAGCGTTCTTCGCATCTCGGCCCCTGCCCCGTGAGCGATGGCCAAAGGCACAACGCCCAGAATGAACGCGAAGGACGTCATCAGAATCGGACGGAGTCGCATCCGACAGGCCTCCACGGTCGCATCAAAAGCTGTCGCGCCCGCAGTGCGTTTCTCCTTGGCAAATTCCACGATCAGAATCGCGTTCTTGCTGGCGAGCCCTACCAGAACCACCAGTCCGGTCTGCACAAAGATATTGATATCCAGCTTGGCCCAGGCGACCCCAATAACCGAACACAGCAGACACATCGGGACCACCAGAATCACCGCAAACGGAAGCCGAAGACTTTCATACTGTGCCGCCAGCAGCAGATAAACCAGGACCACAGCGAGTGCAAACACGACCATCGCCGTATTGCCCGCTCGAATCTGCAGCAGCGTCAGCTCAGTCCACAACGACGTCATCCCGGCCGGCAGTTCCTTCGTCGCCAGATTGTCGACAGTGGAAATCATCTGCCCGGAACTCACGCCCGGCAACGTGCCTCCATTAATCGTCGCGGCGACGACCCCGTTGTAGCGTGTGATCAGCCCCGGTCCGGCGATATCCTTCACATCAGCGATGCTGGCGAGCGGAACCATGTCTCGAGTAAAATTTCGCACTTTCAGGCTGCGAATATCATCAGACGTCAGTCGGAACGCCGGATCGGCCTGCAGATTGACCTGCCATGTGCGGCCGAACTGATTGAAGTCGTTTGTGTAAAATCCACCCAGATAAACCTGCAATGTCTGAAAGACATCGTTCAAAGCCACGCCCATGGATTTGCATTTCTCGCGATCAATCTCCACAAACATCTGCGGCGTGCTGGCTCGAAACGCATTAAACATCCCGGTCAGTCCAGGACGCTGATTTCCCTGCGCAGCGAAGTTGTCCGCGGCATCCTGCAGTCCTCCAAAACCGGCTCCCGAACGATCCTGGATCATCACCTTGAAGCCCCCCGCATTCCCCAAGCCATCGACAGCCGGTGGCCCAAAGACAGCCACGGCCGCGTCCTGGACACTGCGAAATGTGGCTGCTCTCAACTGCTGAGCGATCATGTCCGAATTCAGCTCAGGACCGCGTTCTTCGAACTCTTCGAGGATCACGAACATAGAGCCGAAATTGGAACCTGTTGCGTTCTGAACAATCGACTGGCCGGGTATCGAAATCACATGAGCGATACCTTTGATCCCAGGTGAGTTCTGGCGATCAGCCTCATCACCGCGGGCAATCTGATCAATCTGTTTCATCACTGCGTTGGTTCTTTCCAGTGAGGCCGCATCCGGCAACTGGACATTGACCAGCAGGTAACCTTTGTCCTGGGCCGGAACAAAGCCGGTTGGCACATGCGTGAAGCTGAAATACGTCGCGTAAATCAGTCCGCCGTAAACGCAAAGCACGATCACCGACAAACGCAGCAACCAGCCCACGGACCAGGCATAACTGCCGGATGCTTTGTCGAAGAACTTGTTGAACAGTTTAAAAAACCATCCCAGGACGCCATTCAGCACGCGGGTCAGAATATCTTTCTGCTGCGCCTTAGGCCTCAGCAGCAGAGCCGCCAATGCGGGGCTAAGCGTCAAAGAATTCACAGCCGAAAAGAATGTCGATACGGCAATCGTGACCGCAAACTGGCGAAAGAACTGCCCCGTAATCCCGGTGATAAAAGCACACGGAATAAACACGGCCATCAGCACGAGGGAAATGGCAATAACGGGAACCGCCACTTCATCCATGGCCTTGCGAGCTGCATCGCGTGGCGACATGCCATGCTCCAGATGATGCTCAACCGCTTCCACCACCACAATTGCATCATCCACGACAATTCCAATCGCCAGCACCAGTCCGAGCAGCGACAGATTATTCAGACTGAATCCGAAACCGGCCATCAGAGCAAACGTGCCAACAATCGCCACCGGAACAGCGATCAGCGGAATCAGTGTCGCTCGCCAGGACTGCAGGAACACCAGAACGACGATGCCCACCAGCACAATCGCATCTCGCAGAGCTTTGAAGACTTCATGGATGGATTCGTCAATGAACGGAGTCGTGTCGTAGACAATGCCATAGTCAACTCCATCGGGGAACGACAGCTTCAGTTCCTCCATGCGTTCACGAATTCTGTCCGCCGTTGCCAGAGCATTCGAGCCCGGCTGCTGATAGATGGATAGTCCGACGGATGGCTTCCCATCCAGATAGCACAGTGTGTCCTGATTCTTTGCGCCCAGATCAATGCCGCCCAGCTGGACACCAGAAGTGTCCATGCGCTGTTCGCTGATCAGATCACGCAGGCGGACAATTTCGCCTTCCATGCCCGAACGAACGATGATCTCACCGAACTGCTTCTGATCCTGAAGTCGCCCCAGCGTACTGAGCGTGTACTGAAAGGCCTGGCCAGTCGGAACCGGCGGACGACCAAGCGACCCGGCCGCGACCTGCACGTTCTGCTCTCGCAGAGAATTCACGACATCACCGGCCGTCAGCCCTCGTGCCGCAATCTTCTCCGGATCCAGCCAAACTCGCATGCTGTAGTCCTGTTGACCAAACATGCTGATATCACCCACGCCTGACAGCTGAGCCAGTTCATCCCGAAGGTTAATCGTCGCATAGTTACTCAGCTTGAGCTGGTCGTAAGAGTTGTCAGGCGAGAACAGATTGACCACCAACAGAATACTGGGCGAACGTTTCTTAACACTCACGCCAGTCTGCTTCACTACATCCGGCAACGAAGGCAGAGCCAGATTGACTCGGTTCTGTACGAGCACCTGAGCCATATCCAGATTGACGCCCACATCAAAAGTGACTGTCAGACTGTACTGCCCATCGTTGGTACACTGCGAAGACATGTAGAGCATGTTTTCGACACCCGTCACCTGCTGTTCAATGGGCGACGCCACCGTATCGGCCACAACGGCTGCGTTCGCGCCCGGATAGGCACACGAGACCTGAACTGTCGGCGGCGCAATCTCGGGATACTGAGCAATGGGCAGCGTTGTCACGGCGATCGCACCGGCGATCACAATCACAACGGAAAGGACCGCGGCAAAAATCGGACGATCAATGAAGAATTTGGAGAGCGCTGACACAGAGGGCCTCGAGTAAGAATTGATGATCTGTGAAGCGAACGCGAAATCGTGAAACAATTGGCTGGAAGGCAGAGCTTCGTTGCAGGCGATTGACCTTTGTCGCCCTTGATGAAACACTCAGGGCCGCCTGCGGTTTGCCGCTGAACGATTTAGTGATCTGCCGCATTGGCTGTGACTTCGATTCCTGAACGAACTCGCTGAATCCCTCGCACGATCACCTGTTCGTCTGCATTCAGAGGACGTGATGCAGACTCACCAGCAGCTTTCACCGCGACGATTTCCCGAAGATTGCCGTCCAGCAGCCCGACTTCAGCACTCAGTCGCATCGCCTTGTTTTCTGCATTCACAATAAACAGGTAGCGGCTTCCCTGATCGGAGCCCAATGCAGATTCCGGAACCATCAGGGCCGTGCGAGGCCGACCAATCGGAATTCGAATTCGGGCGAACATTCCCGGCGTCAGCACACGCCCACCGGTGTCTGGTTTCGGATTCGGGACGTCGGCCTTGATGATGATCGTGCCTGTCTTTGAATCCACCTGATTGTTGATGAACTGGACCACGCCCTTCAGAGGATAGTCCTGCTTATGGATCGGCAGACTGACTTCCACAGGGATCATGTTCTCTGCCGGAGACTCCAGCTTGCCATCACGAATCGCCTGTTGAAGCCGCAGCAGCGTGTTCTCATCCATATCAAAGGCCGCCGATACCGGATCGACCGACACGACTGTGGACAACAGGGTGGAATTGAATGCCCCGGATGGTCCGCCTGTGACAAAGTTCCCTTCGTCCATCAGACGATCGCCGATCCGGCCCGAGATCGGGGCTCTCAGCTGACAATAACCCAAATTGATCTCGGCCGCTTTCTGATTGGCTTTCGCAACATCCAGAGATGCTGCCGCTTCTGCTGTCTCACCGGCCGCAGTCTGCAGTTCCTCTTCCGATGAGGCCCCTTTTGCCCGGGCGGCTTCGATGCGTTTGAACGTGCTGTCCAGGCGCGTCAGCTTTGCCTGCGCCTGAGCAACAGCCGCCGTCGCGCGACTTAGATCCGTCTCAAACGGGACCGGATCGATTTCCACCAGCAGATCATCCTTGGCGACTTCTGTGCCCGGCTGGAAGTGAACCTTCACAAGGTATCCACTGACCCGAGCACGCACGTCAATCTGTTCTTTGGGATTGATTCGCCCCGTGAAATTTTCGTAGTCCACAAGATCACGAGTTACGGGCGCAGCAACGGTGACTTCCGGGATCAGGCTCTGCGGTGCCACCGTCTCCGTTGGCTGGCAACCAGGCTGCAATAATGCCAGCGCGAAAAGACCTGGAATCAACCAGCCAAATTTTTGTGTAATCATCAGCTGCGCCCCGGTTGTGTCTGAAGAAACCCACTCTACCCTGCCTGATGCGAGGCCAGCGTCCTGTACAACCATGACAATTCCGCCATGGCTCGCACAACATCGTTGCCAGGAAACCCCTGCAGTCAGGATTGTCTTGCTGGCGGATCGTACCGAGGATTACTCAAGGTGACGAATCAACGGCCGAGGCTGATTACTCAGATTTATATACTGCACAAGTCGTCGCCGACCAGCATCCTGCAGGACGAGTGCTTGTGGCAAGCATGGGGAATCAGACTCAGTCGTAGACGACGATTGAACTGAGAAATAGAACTGCCGGCGGGACGTGTTTCAGTTCCAGCAGTTACGTAATGGCAGATCTGGTTCAGGGAGACTTTCGAGCCGCTTGCCTTGGGGTAAGTGAGATGCCGGGGGCCATCAGCCTTCTTTAGCTTTGCGGTTGTGAACGCGAAGACTCCGCAGCGGATGTTGTGTCGGCTGGGTCGCTGGAGAATTCGCGATGCAGCAGGGTCAAAATCGTTTGCAGAAAGGCGACGACGATAGGGCCAACAAACACACCTGTCGGACCAAGTGTCTGGATTCCCCCGAGGACGCCGACCAGGGCAGCCAGAGGATGCAACGACGCCTTTTCAACCAGGATCCAGGGCCGAATAACGTTGTCGACCGTGGAGATGATGATCAATCCGTAGATCGCCAGGGCGGTCCCGGCCATCATCCGGCCATCGGCGAAGATTAGCCAGACACTGACTGGAAGCCAGATGAGCGACGCACCGACAAATGGCACCATGGCAAACACAGCGGTCGCAGCTATGAGAAGGAACATGGAATCCATACCAACGAACCAGAACGCAAGTCCTGCCAGTACAGCCTGAGCCACGGCCGATGCAATGCTTCCCGCAACAACCGCTCGAACAAGCGTTTCAAATTCGGACAGCAGTTGTTGCTCGTATTTGTCTTCCACCGGCGACAGCAATCTCAGAGCTCGTACAATTTCCGGACCATCCGCAAACCAGAAGAACAATGCCATCACAAAAATCATCAGGCTGAAAGCCGCTCGTGCTGCCAGCACAGTCAGGGCGCCGCTGATACTTGCCAGCCGATCGGTTGTGACGGAAAACAAACTGCCGGTAAATCGTTGCAGGTCCGATCGATCCGGATAAGAGAGCTCTTTAATTGTAAGTCGCCATTCGCCGCCTGCAAGAATCACCTTGTACTGTTGAAATGACTCGATTGCCGATTCCAGCGCCTTTAGATGGGCGAGTGTTCCCGGGATGCTGCGGTTTGCCTGATTCAAAGCTTCCAGTACTTCGTCTGCAGACGGAACAGGATGGCCCGGCATGCGATCTGGAACGCTGGCGTGCATCGTCTGAAACTCCGCCGCGACACGGCTCATTGCGGACGGATCTCCAACGGACGAAGCTCCCTCCGCTGCGATCGCTCGCAGCTGTTTCAGCGACGTCTCGATGAATCGGCATTCTTCAACAAAGGGAAAGTTCAGATCAAGTCGTGTTCGTAGTCGATTCACGCGGGCAGTCAGTGCGTCGTCATCCATGGCGTTCGCCAGCTGAATCGCTTCGGTACCGGCAATGCTTACTACTGCCAGCAGCGGAATCAGAATCGCCAGGAGGACTCCCATCGTCATAAGCACGGCGGCCAGGTAACGCCGGTTGCCACACCATGCTGTTGCCCTGATCTGCAATGGCCTCAAAAGCAGTACAGTGACGACCGCCAGAAACAACGGCAACAGAAACACGGACACGACCTGATAGAACAACACAAGCAGAATGCTGGTCGCCAATACCAGGACGCCGAATGAGATCACTCGAGCCATGAGTCTAAATTCCTGTTCCGGACGAACCTTCGATGATGGGTGTTGTTAGGCCACTGAAATTCAGATATCGAATGAGATGCGGATATCGGACTTTAAAATCCGGCGACGCGACATGAAGTTGCTCGGCCGATTCTCATAATGAAGTATCGGATGACACTGCTTCGGATTGGAAGACAATTCGCCACGAGCCATCTGTTGACTTTCTGGTACAAGTGCCTTGAAGTCTTATTGGGCTTGTTTTCATGATTCAGAGGCCAGCACCGTCAGGCTGTCGGATCTATGTCTTTCTGTTCGCGGACAACCAGAATGGAGCATGGGAGTTCACGAAGAACCCGGCGCGTGGTACTTCCGAGCAACGTCCGAACCAGCCCGGTGCGACCTGTGGCTCCCATGACAATCAGGTCTGCCGCAACCTTCTTCGCAATGATCGGAATCTGTTCATGCGAGGCACCGCGTTCGAGTTCCTGAGTCCATGAGACGCCGTCAAAGTCCACCACCGCCAGAAACTCATCCAGTCCTTCAGCCCACTGGGCTTCGTACTCCTCCTTCGCATCTTTGAACTGACCGACCTCCGCCGCTGCCGCGAGCCAGCTGACCTCCGGAATGATACTCAGAACGATCAGCCGAGCGTTTGCGCCGCGAGCCAGGCGGATTGCTTCTTCCAGACCAAACCTTGAAGGGCGGGAATGGTCAACTGGGCACAGAATGGTCTTCAACTGAGTGAATTGACGGCCAGGCTGACCAATGAGGACCGACTGCGGAGCAGATTCCATAACAGCCAGCGCTGTCATGCCAGGACCTCCTCGCAGTTCCACATCGCCAGCGCCCAATGCAATCAATGAAGAGCCCAAAGACTGTGCGACGTCAAGAATTTCTTCAACGACGCTTCCTGTCTTCAGCATGCATGTGCCGCATTGGACTTCAGCATTCACCAGGAGCTGCTGAACATCTTCCGACCTTTCAGACGCGTGCTGCCGATGATGCCGGTAAAATGCTTCCTCAAGGAATGGCTGACTGAATCTCCACTGCATTTCCATCACATGCAGCAGCGTCACAGACGCCTGACGTGCTCGAGCAACCTGAGCAACTACGATGACATCTCGGTCCTGATTTTCGCGAAGCTCTGTTGCATAAAGGACAGTCGAATCCCTTTCGAGTGACGTGTGATTCATTTTCAAGTTCCCTTCTTCTGAAGAAGACAAGACGGTTTTTCAGGACGTAAGAACGGCCTCAGGTCATCACCGCGAAAGCAAAGATTCGCTGGGGCGGTGACTCGTTGTCACACTCAGCGGCAGGCTGAATGATATCGCGAGCAAATTGAAGAGCCATGGACTCGAGAAGCTCTCTGTTGAAGCATCGCTTGAAAATGACATCAAAAACCCACTCTGAAGCATCTGACATCCATGTTGGTCAGTGAACAGACTTCTTAAGTCGAGCTTTTTTATGATTCGTTAACCGAAAAGAATTCAGGGCCGACTGAAACTCGATTCATTTGCGTCCCCTCAGGAACCAAATATGCGGTTTGCTCCCGACCATTTTCCACCTGTGGATGCCTTCTGGTCGCTGACAACCACCTGCAGGACAAGGTGACCATTCAGGCCAGCATCGCGTACCGTTTCCGCGAATCAAATGGGCCCCGGTATCGCTGAAGGCGCTGACTGAGCAATACGAAAAGGAGTCAGCTGAGTATAGCAGCTGGAAAGGAATGATGGGGCCACGCGGCAAGGTGGCAAAGTGGCAAAGATGGCAAAGATGGATACATGAATCTGGGAACAGCATTGTGAATTCCACCAACGTCAAGCTGAATTCTGACGGGACCTTCACCGTGCACTTCGGATCCACGGAAGTCTGCGGCGATGTTCCCAACCGTATCAATGTTGCGGAAGGCTGGAATCTTCTAAGGCGAATCTATCGACCCGGCTCCTCGGAGTTGGATGGAATCTACAAGCTTCCACTTGCCGAAGAAATGCGTTAACCGGCACACCACCCAAGTTGGGCGATTGATAGGAACGTTGTGGGAGTGAGCCGTGGCACAAGACTGTGGGCTCTTCAATTCACTCATTCGCACAATGGTTTCAAAGAATCCCGATGTTATTGCTCTCCATGATTCACTCTCGCCATTGATTGGTTCATGGGAAAAACGTAAACCGTATCTCGGAAGCGATGTTCTGCACCGGGAGATACTGCCGTGCGATTTCAAACGCACGTGGTTTGAAAAGACAATACTCTAAACCGAGAGGAGTGTGTTCTCCGCCTGACAGATTACGGCGTGTTTCGTCAGTAACCGCAACGGGTGATTCCGCGAGAATGCGGAACTCACTGCCCGAGGCATCGAGAAACGTCATAGCAGCGATCTTCCCTTCCCACTGAAGGTCCAAATGCATTCGATGCGTCTGCCGTGGCCCCAAAAAAATTGGAAACGGCCCTCGATCAATGGCCCCCTCCTCACCGAGCGAACGTTGTTGCCAAAGTGTGAATTGGCCAACTTCAGCTTGTTCTCGTTCACTCAGATGAGCTTCGACAGCAACGATGTCTGGCAGAAATGTCAGACATTCAGTCTCGTCCGCCACGACCCACATTGCAGCGAAATGCCTGGTAGTTTCCATGCTGTAGCTATCCTGGAATCAGGCCCTTTATTCATGCAAAAATTCAGTTGCTTTACACGCAGGCTTCGTGAATGGAGGGCTCGGAAACAACGAAGGCACGAAAGACTTTGGGAGCATTCTGTGTGATAGGAAATCCGTCCCTGGAAGCTCATGTCGCATTCAGAAGTTCTGCGATGAATGGTTTAGCCGTTCAGAGGTTCTCGGGAAAGCAGCCAGTCTTCCGGGATACCTTTGCTGCCAACCGCGCAGCTGACGACTGAACCCACGATGGCACAGTTGGTGTCGATGTCGCCGAAGACGGAGGCCGTCATCCAGAGTGCCTCTTCGTAGTTCTGAAGATGCCGTTGTGCAAGCCAGAGACAGAGTGGGACCGTATCCTGTGAGAGTACCTGATCTCCACATCCAAGCAGCGCGGCAGCGTCGCGGGCAGGAGTCTCTAAGTTCAGCTGACTTGCTGTCTCTATCATCGATCTGGTTTGTGAGACAGGAACATATGGCAGTACTGTTTCTATTAGAGTCCGGATGCATCGAAAGCATGGTCCCCAGCGCATCACCAATGGAAAGTCCGTTCAGGCTGAGTCTCGCCAATCGCACTCGCGTTTGATGCTCTACCATTGGCTGCTCCGAAAAGGTTCATCTCGAATTCAGTGCTCGGGCGATGACATTGCGGGAAACGCGAGGACGCGGGACTTTGCCTTTGAACCAGCTGCGGACGTCTTCTTCAAGCCCGATGCCGTGCATGAAGTTGTACAAGGCCTTATTCAAGGCCTTGCCGAGAGTATCGTGGTCGACGCCTGTCGGATCAATAAAGCCGATGTCGTTTTTTGCAAACGTCACCGGCGGAAGCGGGATCAGTTTGACGCCGTACTCCTCGGGATTTTTCCCGACCGGTGAATGAACTGTGCACGCGAAGCGATGAAAGAAACCGCTCTGGATGCAGCCTTCTTCAAACAGCTGCCGAACGTATTCCAAAGCGTCGACAGTGTCCTGAACGGTCTGAGTCGGAAAGCCATACATCAGATACGCATGGACCAGAATTCCAGCGTCGCTGAAGCCGCGAGTGACTCGGGCCACCTGTTCCACCGAAACGCCTTTTTTCATCAGTGTCAGAAGACGATCCGACGCAACTTCCAGTCCTCCGGAAATCGCAATGCAGCCACTAGCGCCAAGCAGCTGACAGAGATCCGGAGTAAATGACTTTTCAAACCGAATGTTGCCCCACCAGGAAATTTCAACCTGCCGTCGCAGCAGTTCATCAGCTAGCGCCTTCAGACCTTTGGGGGGTGCCGCTTCGTCGACAAAATGGAATCCGGTCTGGCCCGTTTCCTCAACAATGGTTTCAATCCGGTCAACCAGCGTCTCGGCGGCAACAGTGTCGTATCGCGAGATGTAATCGAGTGTCACGTCGCAGAAGCTGCACTTCTTCCAGTAGCAGCCATGGGCTACGGTTAGCTTATTCCAACGCCCGTCGGACCACAGACGATGCATCGGGTTCAGCATATCGAGCGTCGATAAATACTGATTCAGCGGCAGCCCATCCCATGTAGGCGTCCCGACTTCCGCGAACGCCACATCGGGTTCCGAGTGATTCATGTACTGTACGGATGCGGGCTCACCGGTTCGCACAAACGTCCGCACGAGGTTGCTCTGTGGGCGGCCCCCGCGCAGATGTTCCAGCAGGGCCAGCAGCGGACGTTCCCCGTCGTCGAGAGTCACATAGTCGAAGTAATCAAACACGCGTGCGTCTGACAACTCACGCAGCTCCGTGTTTGCGAAACCACCGCCCAGGCAGGTAATGATCGCTGGATGATGCTGCTTGATGGCCTGCGCAATTCTAAACGCGGCGTAAACAGTTCCAGGAAATGGAACTGTCAGCAGTACCATTCCGGGCGCATGCCGGTCGATGGCCTGCAGCGTGAGATCTCTCAGGATTTCATCGACAAGATTCTGGGGGGCGGCCAGCGCTTCGGCGAGCGGATCGAAGGTCGGCTGACTCTGAGCCAGAGATTCGGCATACCGCACGAATTCAAACCGCGGATCAATGGCATCCCGCAGCACATCAGCAATGTCGGTCAGATACAGGGTCGTAAAGTGACGGGCTCGATCATGAATGCCCAGCATCCCGAAGGCCCAGCCCAGAGCATCACCGCCCTGCTCTTCATCGGCTTCGTAAACATCCAGCGACTTAAACCGTGAGCCTTCGGGCAGAAAATTGCGGCTTCCGATTCGATGAGCCAGCGTGGAATCACGACCCTGCAGGAATGCGATAGCCCGATCAATCGTGGACTGGTATTTATCAAAATTCGAAACGAAGAATCGAACGTTGATCGTCCGTTTGTTTTCCGGCAGCAGTTCAATTCGTTCGCGAACAGCCGTGAGACCTTCACGAGACAGCAGTCTCAAGACCAGAGCCAGAGCCAGGTCTTCCTGCACAGCATCCACACCGACGGAACGCAGGAATCCGGTCAGATAGGCCGTCGACGGATAAGGCGTGTTGAGCTGCGTCATCGGCGGAATGATGGACAGCACTCGCACGGACGAGCCATCCACCATTTAAATCATGTCCAGCTTGCGGTGCCGACGAGATGGCGGTTTGGCACACTCAGCACAAATGCCGTGGACTTCCAGACGATGACCGCTCATGCGAAACCCATGATCGGCCGCGACGCGTTCGAGCACCGCGGAGATTTCTTCGTTACGAAATTCCACCAGCTGCTGACACTTTTCACAGATGAAGTGGTCGTGCTGCGGATAGCCGTAATCGTGTTCGTAAACTTCGCGATCATTCGAACGCGCGACCTTGCGAATGAGGCCTGCTTCTTCCAGGGAACTGATCGTACGATAAATCGTGGCCCGGCTGACTCGGCCACCGTCGCGACGAGTCTGTGTCAGACGGGCGACGATCTGATCGGAGTCGAAGTGTTCGTGTTCCGCAAAGATTTCCCGGACGATTGTTTCGCGTTCCTGGGTGAGCCGTTTGCCGCGCGTCGCCAGATACTCGCGAAATTTTTCCACGGGAGAAACTGCGACTTCCTGACGTTCAAAATCGTTAACGGCCAGATCACTCACAACAGACCTCGGGGTCAAGGACACAGACGGACGCACTGCACTTCATTTTAGAAGCCTCAGTGTGCCCAACAATCGGCCAAATGTCACGAAACAGACGGAAGAGACGATATTTTCTCGGTTTTCTGTTCGTTCGCTGCGTCACAGTTAGCGATAAATGCGGATTTTCTACTGCTTATGGTTCCGGGAATCCTCATCATTTTCAAACCTCTGAAGTATTCGTGCCAGAGATTTTTCCAGCAATTCATCTGAATCATAGTGGCCCGCGTCAATCGCGGCACGAATTCGTGCCAGTTTTTCGAGGCGAGACTCGCTCAAATTAGCGGCTTCCGAGCCCGTGCAGGCAGGTGTGGATTCGCAGGAAGTTGCAGGAAGCGGTGGACTGTCATTTTTCTCAGAGGTGTCAGACTTGTCAGAGATCGGTCTCATAAACACTCCCAAGCCAGTAAAACAGCCTCGCTAAAGTGTCAATGCCGGGGATTTGCGTTGACAGGGTTTAATCGTGGCGTTGCTGACGATGATCATCGTATTCCTCGCAGTGGCGATGGTCCAGTGGCTTACGTCCGACGCTCCGAAATTTGCCTTTGCCTGCGATGGTAAGGATTTTCATCACGCTCCGACGAAATGACCGGGGCCTCGCGAAAAGCTGTGTCAAAAAAAAGCCCGAGTCTCTATGCGAAACTCGGGCCGGGGGGAGGTCAGTTCAAAAGAAACAGCAATTATTTGCGTGCGGACGTCATGCTGTTTACCAGTTCGAGATAGTCGGCAGTGATGTTTACCAGTTCCTTATTGTAGAAATCGTTCGGGAAGATATCTGCCTTGGCATCTCCCAGACCCTGGTTGATGGCTTCTTCTTCCTCTTTCTTTTCCTGCTTCATCTCTTCTTCTTCCGCGCGGAGCACACCTTCATTCAGCGAGATGGTTTTGTCATTTTGACGCTGCAGATACTTTTCAATCAGCTTGTTGATTTGACTGAAATCTTTGTCACCAGCGACGCGAGTTTCGCTGCGTGTTTTCAGCTGTAAAACGATTGCATCTGTCACGCTCGCAGAAAATGGAACGTAATCAGCGCGTGTGATTCGATCAAATGCCAAAGCGTTATCCAGCGAGTCTTCACCAATCTCACGGTGATTGAGCAATGATGGCAGAACAACATCGGATGTCACGCCTTTCGTTTGAGTGCTGTCACCGTTCACTCGGTAGAACTTGCTGATGGTCAATTTCAGTGCGCCACGGTCGACGGATCGGAATGACAATCGGCTGGCAACTGGGACAACGTTCTGAACGGTTCCTTTGCCGTGGGTCGTCCGATCGCCCACCACGATGCCTCGACGGTAGTCTTTGATGGCTCCGGCAAAGATTTCAGAAGCGGAGGCAGAAAATCGATTGCAGACCACAATCATAGGCTTGCGCCAATGAACTTCCGGGTCTTCGTCTTCGAAGGCCTGAACGCTGTCACCCGGTTCCTTCACCTGTACGACGGAGCCTTTAGGAATAAAGAGCCCGGAAACTTCGATCGCTTCCTGCAAGGCACCGCCACCGTTCCAGCGAAGGTCGACGATGAGTACATCTACGCCAGCCTTTTTGAAATCATTCAGGACCAGCTTCACGTCACGGGACGTGCTCTTAAATTCGCCACCGAGGGATGCTCCCTGAAAGTCGCGATAGAAAGACGGAATTCGCAGAACTCCGATTTTCGCCTGACGGCCATCGATCCATTCTGAGGATTCGATAACTTTGCCTTTCACTTCGTCTTCTGTAATTTTAACCTCGGTTCGGGTCAGCTCATACTCCTCGATACCACCGGCTTCTTTGAGGACCTGCAGTTTTACCTTAGTGGCCTTCTTGCCGCGGATCATCTCGACGACTTTGGTTAGTTTCATCTCAACGACGTCAACGTAGTCTTTGACAGCATCAGACGAAACGCCGATGATTTTATCACCTTTTGTCAGGCGACCGTCTGCGTGAGCAGCACCGCCTTCGATGACTTCTTCCACTTTGGTGTAGCCGTCTTCATATTTCAGGCGAGCACCGATACCTTCGAGCTTCAGCTTCATGTCGATTTCGAAATCGGCGAGCGTCTGCGGAGACATATAGCTGGAATGAGGATCAAGGCAATGTGTCATGGAGGACAGGTAAAGCTCCAGCACTTCATGAGCTTCTGTCTGATTAATAAAGATCTGATTGGTGTGATACCGCGTGTGAAGTCGTTTGCGAGCTTCCGTCAGATCGGTGTCATCCATCTTGAGCATCAGCAGGTCAAACTTCACTCGCTTGCGCCAGCGTTCGTCCAATTCAGTTTCGTCGGCAGCCCAGGCCAGATCATCCGGATCTTTCACCATGTCTTCTTCGACAGCAAAATCATGCTCCATGTCGATGGCCGTACCGATCTTTGGCGCTCGTTCGCCCATTCGGAGTCGAAAGCGTTCGAAGACCGTGGAGGCAAACGAGACATCGCCCTGAAGAATTTTGTCGTCAAGCGTTGTCTTCTCGGTAGAAAAGCCATCAATGTCGGACTGGAGAAAATACAGCTTCTGAGGATCCCAGATCTGGATGTAACGTTCCATCAGCTTTGCGGACAGATCGTCGTCAATGGCTGGATGGTTGATGTGCCGCGACGAAACCATCGAAGCGACCATTTTCGCTGTCGTGCCGTCTTCGGGAGTGAGCACGATTTGTTCTGCAGCTGATGCAGAGCCACAAAGCAGTGTGAATGCAGCCGCCACAGAGAAAAAACGTTTGGCGGAAGACAGCGTTGTCATGTCAATTTTCCTTAGACAAACGCACGTTCGAAGCGGACTAAACTGCGAACGCGAAACCACTTAATCGGGAGAATGATCACAAGGCCAGACGACAGGATTATGGATCACCCCGATCGCTCAGACAAACTCATGGTAGACCACGAGCCAAATTCTGAGCAAGATCGTATCCGGCGTCAGGCACTGGATTTAAGAGCACGTTCGTCAGTTTTAGACGCTCGTTTTCTGTAATTTGCTGAAGGGGAGGTTGCCGCAGGGCTTCCTTCCCCGGAATGTCTGTCACAAAATCTTATGGCCCCGGGGGGATTTTTACCGAGGCAATGGGACCTTTGGCCGGCTGGAACGGATTGTCAGTGAACGAACCATTTGCAGGGCTTCGTCTCCAAAAACGGCGTCATCTTCTTCCGCATGCGAAAATACGAGAGAAAGTTGTTCGCCTGATTTGGTTGTACACAGGAAGTAATCCCAGACGAGGTTTTTTTTGTTCGCTTCTCCGGACGCTGTGACTTGATGAATTCGCCACCCATTCTGGTCCGGAAGTACTGCGGATGCCGTGATTGTTCCTGCGCGTTCCTTCAGCGCTTTGTCAACGTCCGCCAGATATTCAGATTCCGACGTGAACTTCCCGGCGGCCATCAAAGGTGCAGATGCAATATTGCATTGGGCCAGCAACGTGCCATTGTGCAACATGCGGAGCATCACAAGTTCAGACGTTTCATGGAAGATGTGCCAGTTTCGATCATGCAGCAAGAGAACTCGCCAAGGCGTCACCAGGGTCAACAGCAACTGCCGGTCTTCAGGCAGCGTGTCCGGCATCGTTTCCGGCAAAGAGGACTGTTCCTTGACTATCTGCTGAGTC
>QWOO01000054.1 GCA_003669615.1 Planctomycetota bacterium | reverse complement strand
TGACAAAGGCAGCGTCGTGCATCCGAGGACCGGTGAAGTGCTTGCTCCAGCGGCGTTGGGAAGTGATGTGTTTCGCCTCGATCATCATGTCGATCCACGCGAGCAATTGGCAGAATGGATGACGCAGCCGGACAATCCATTTTTTGCCCGCACGATGGTCAATCGGATGTGGGCTCATTTTCTGGGTCGTGGAATCATTCATCCGATTGACGATGCTCGCAGCACGAACCCGCCGAGCAACCCCAAACTGCTGGATGCTCTGGCTGCCGATTTTGTGGCCAGCGGATATGACATCAAACAGCTGATTCGCAGCATTACGAACAGCTACGCCTATCGGCTGGACTCAGTACCAACGGATGGCAATGCTGAGGACACTCAATCGTTTGCTCGGTTTTATCCGCGACGCATGTCCGCAGAAGTGCTGCTGGATGGAATCAGTCAGGTGCTCGACGTGCCCACTCAGTTCGCTTCCGGGGCAGGCATGTTTCCAACAGGCACACGGGCCATTGATCTGCCCGATGAAAATGTCCCGGCCGCGTTTCTGGACATCTTCGGACGCCCGGGCCGTATGTCCGCTTGCGAATGTGAACGAGTCGACGCGCCGGCTCTGACCCAGGCTCTTGAACTTGTGAACTCTGCAGAAATTCAGCGAAAGCTGACGGAAGCAACGGGCTTCGCTCACCAGATTGCACTCACGGAGACTTCGAATTCTGATCGCGCGACACGCATCTTTCTGCGCACGCTGGGACGAGCACCGCGGACGGAAGAGCTGAAGATTTCGGTGGACTATCTGGATGGTCAGTCCGATCCTCAGGAAGCCTGTCGATCTCTGCTGTGGTCACTGCTGGCGACCAATGAATTTCTGTTCAATCACTGACGTCGCGCCGTCTGAAACGATTTCCTGTGTTTCTGGAGTCTTCAACATGTTGCAACTGACGAATCAGACATCCCGGCATAATGGGGGAATGAGTCGGCGCAGTCTGCTGCAGATTGGCGTGCCCATGCTGGGGCTCGGTCTTGCCGACATGCTGCGTCTGGATGTGCAGGCTGCAGAAAGTGGCCAGCCGGGACGGTCAAAGTCCATCATCGTGTTTTGGACGGATGGTGGTTTGAGTCAGCAGGATACTTATGATGTAAAGCCTGAGGCACCGGCCGAATACCGTGGCATGTATTCCGCGATTGAAACAACCGTCCCCGGCATGGTTTTCAGTGATCATCTGCCGCTGCAGGCAAAGCTTGCACACCGCCTGTCGGTGATCCGTTCGGTGCACCACGAAAATGGCATCCACGCTCCATCGTCGCACTGGATGCAGACCGGCTACTTCGGTCCGACGCTTGCTCGCAATGCACCGCAGAAGCCGTCGTTTGGCTCAGTCATCGCACGGACTCTGGGAAGTCGCCAGCCACCGATGCCGCCGTATATCACGATGCCAAAATCTGAAGCCTTCGGTTATCAGGGCGCTGTGTACCTGGGGAAGGCGTTTAATCCGTTTGAAGTGATGGCTGATCCCAATGCGGCCGATTTTAAGATCCCCAACCTGTCGTTGCCCCAGGGCCTGGCTCTCAGCAGTGTGGATTCACGACGATCGCTCCTGCAACAGTTCGACACCCTGCGTCGTGAGATTGATCAGACGGGTGTGATGGAGGGACTTGATACCTTCAAGGCTCAGGCACTGACGATGGTGTCCGATGACAAAATGCGAGCGGCATTTGATCTGAATTCGGAAGACACGGCGCTGCGGGATGAATACGGCCGACACCGGTACGGTCAGAGTGCGCTGCTGGCACGTCGTCTGGTGGAGTCCGGAGCCCGGTGCGTTAACATTAATACCGGAAACTGGGACCATCACAATGATATTGAGAAGGGTCTGGAAGACCATCTGCCGCCTCTGGACCGCGCGATCGCCGCATTGATTCAGGATCTGGACACGCGTGGAATGCTCGACGATGTGCTTGTCTACTGCGTCGGTGAATTCGGGCGAACACCGCGTATGAATGGTCACGCGGGCCGCGACCATTGGGCTGACTGTTTCAGCGTGATGCTCGCCGGGGGCGGTATCCACGGCGGCCGTGTCATCGGTGCCAGTGAAAAATGGGGCGGTGGCGTTCAGGAACGAATGGTGACACCTCTGGATCTGCTGGCCACGATCTATAGAGTTCTCGGCGTGCCGCTGGAAACGCATTATGACGACGCCAGCGGCCGCCCCACCAGTATCATCGGCGGCGGGAAGCCCGTTTACGAATTGCTCTGAGCAGCGTGTTGGAAAGGTGTCTGTAACTCATTATCGCGACATGATCCGCAATATCGTGAGGCCGCCTCCAAAGCTCCAGACACATTTTTCAATGGCCACTTACAGTTCGTACGCTGCGGAGAAGCACTCCAAACCTCATAAAAGTGCAGTCCTCTGTCGTGGCAAACTGATCCAATGCACGCGTTGCTCTTGGTGACTCCCGTGTCTTCGGAGTCAAGGCCACCTCGGCCAGAATACGGGCGTGTATCTGCCGGCTCTCAGGGCAATCGACTTTCCGAGGCGGACAGGCTTTCCAATTGCGATGGTGTGAGCCTGACCGGAGGCCTAGTGCAGTTGCTACGATGGAATAGACGTTCTTCGTGGCATTGATAAAGCTCGAGAATAAGGGCTGCGACAACAAAAGTGGTAGTACTACCACTTTTGGTCTTCCTTCCCGCCTACTCCGCCGCACTGCAACAGGTAAGCTAACTCTGGCCTTTGGCATGGTTTACAAAAAAATGCGCCCGAGTGGATTCGAACCACTGACCTACCGCTTAGAAGGCGGTCGCTCTATCCAACTGAGCTACGGGCGCTTGATTATTTAAAAAACTGGTTATTTTGCGCTTTTCGGAAGCGGTTCTTATCGAGACGACACCTGAAGCGAGAAACACATGGGAGCAGTATCGGACACAAAACCAGAGAAACCGTATCACGAATTTCCGCTTTTCGCACACCAGAATGGACAGTGGTGCAAAAAGATCAAGGGAAAACAATGGTTCTTTGGTGTTTGGGCAGATTCCAACGCCGTTCTGTCGAAGTATCTCGATGAAGTCCACGAGATTCAAGCTGGGAGAGATCCCAGGAAAACGGGTGTCGTTCGGCTGTCGTCTGAAGAGCTAGCGGTTGCCGACATGGGCGGCCTGTTTCTCGAAAGGCAGCAGCAGCGGACTGATTGCCGAACAGTCTGCGATGAAGAATCAGCGTCTTTTGATCTTCAATCATCGACAGACTCTTGCACTTGAAGAATCGCCATTCGTCCGGCTCACTGCGGTCAACACTTCGAGTGGTTGCATTGAAAGTTCGTGTCCATGTAACTGTGGCTTACGACAAAAATGCCGTCCAAATGTGCCGTGGCCGACGCCGTTGATTCTGATCTGTCTACGCACTGCGATGCAACCGGCGCTGTCTGCTGGGCGGCACAATGCTGCCCCGGTCGCTCTCACTGGAGCAGGTTAGCGATTGTCATTGATGTGTTCTCTGTATCGAGCATGGTATGTGGTGACTCCGAGTATTTCCTTCGTCCGACGGGGCATCAAATGTGAGATCCCAAAGATGAACACTGTGCCGCCGACCATGTCTTCAACGGTCTGCGATTCAGCTGTAGATCCCGCCTGCCGGGCGGGATCTCGCGACTTGTCGCGACCAATGCTCGCAGGTGATCCGCCAGAGTCGGTGCCAAGATCTTCTCCTGCATCTCACGCATGGGTTCGCCTTGCGGCGAAAGTCCCGCCCGGCAGGCGGGACTTACCAGAACGCTGCTCATTCAGCCAAGTGAGAGGTCTCAGCAGCACAACGTCCGCAGTTGACTGTCCCTTCTTTCTGCACCTCTTCATAAGCCACTGAGGAATCTCGGACATGAATGTCCAGGGTGCGGGAATCGCAGTGCGGGTCCCCAGGCTGCACGGCTGAGTGCGGTCAAATAGTCAATGCCCAGGCGTTTTAGTTTGTTGTAGATGGATTTTTCGCTGATCCCCAGTTCTCTGGCGGCTCTGGCTTTGTTCCCGCGAACGTGGCGCAGCGTTTGTAGAATTGCCATTTTCAAATTTCACTCAGCGTTCGTCCGGCAAGGGAATTGGAAACCGAGTCGGAAGTCTGAATAACGCCGCTTTTAATTTGCACGATCTGTTTTTGAAAGTTGTTCCGCAGTTTCGTAAGCGAGCCCTGGAAAAGCAGATCAGTTTTGACTGGACGTTTGCTCCCGACGCGCCTGTCTGGGTTTTTGGAGATGCGGGAAGGCTTCGACAGATTATCACCAATCTGTTGACCAATGCTTTTAAGTTTACGGAGGCCGGATTTATTTACGTGGAGATCTTCGTTGATTCGGTGAAAGATGGACTCGTCATGCTGCATATCGTCGTAGCAGATTCCGGGATGGGTATTCCGGAGGACAGGACCACGGATATCTTCAGGTTGTTCGAACAGATTGACTCTTCGGCGACCAGAAAGTTTGGCGGCGTAGGACTGGGGCTTGCCATCTGCTCCCGACTGGTTGAGCTGATGGAAGGACGCATCTGGGTAGAAAGCCAGCCTGGCTTTGGTTCCGAATTCCGGCCGGGTTCCTATGTGATGCTTCGTTCTCAGGCCAATGGTCAGGCTGAGTGCACCTGCATTCCCATATCGCAGTTGCCGTTGCCGGATCGGGTTCCGTTCGAAGTACAACGCCGGCCAGTCCGCCGTGAGTGGCCGGAATCCTGCCGAGTTGCAGACTCAGATCGCACCCGATTGTCTCATCATTCGCAGGATCAGTTCGTCGAATGGAACGGTCGTGGGTGACTGAGTGCAGCTCATGGCATACTTGTGGCAGTAGTCTCTCACAGCAGTCTGGTGGTCAGAAAACAGTTTCTTGTAGGTCGCAAGATTGCGTTCCGTGACTGTCACCTTCCGGACTGTGCCGGTTTCTATGTCCTCAAGTTCTGCGTCGCCAAGGAGTTCAGGATTCGCTTCCCTGGGATCGTGTAACTGGATGACATGCGTGTCGAAACGATGATAACGAAGCTGATCCAGACCTCGCTGAAACCCGTGTTCATCAAACAGATCACTAATCACAATGGCCAGCCCTGACCGAGTTCCTCGATGAACAAGGCCCTGCACAGCTTTACTAAGATCTGTATCTGCGCCGCTGGTGGGAAGATCTGTCAGGAACTTCATGAGGGGCAAAATACGAGCCTTGCCGCGCGTCACCGGCAGCTCGGCGATCACTCCATCGGCGTAGGCGATGATTCCTATTCGGTCCAGATCTGAGAGAGCGATGTAAGCCAGTGCAGCGGCCAGATGTCTGGCCAGATCAAACTTGGCCGGGCTTCCAAACGCCATGCTGCGGGAGCAATCCAGCAGCACATAGACGTGCAGATCCTGTTCTTCCTGAAAACGCTTCAGCAGCAGATCGCCATGCCGCGCGTAGATGTTCCAGTCGAGGTAACGCAGGTCATCGCCGGTCGTATATTCGCGGTGTTCAGAGAACTCAATACCAGAACCCATCTGCATCGTTCGCCGCTGTGCCAGCAGCTGGCCTCGGAACACTCGCTTCGAGACGATCGCAAGGTATTCAAGTCGCGTCAGAAAGTCGGAGGGGAACAGCATGAGGCGTTTCGGGAAGATGATGAACGGAAATCAGGCTTCGGCATGGCCGATTGGCAGCAGGAAGTTCTAAGCGACGGACAGGGCATCTTCACTGATATCAGTCAGCATTTTGCGAATCACATCGTCGGTGCTGATGCCTTCCGCCTGTCCTTCAAAATTCAGAATCATACGGTGGCGCAGGACTGGCATTGCCATGGCTTTGAGATCTTCGCGTGCAACATGGTAACGATGATCCAGAATCGCTCGAATCTTCGCGCCCAGGATCAGGGCCTGAAGGCCACGGGGGCTGGCCCCATAGCGAATATATTTTCGAGCAGCGGCTGAGGCCAGTTCGTGATCAGGATGCGATGCGACGACCAGCGCAATTCCATAGCGACGCACGTCGGCAGCAATCGGGATCTGCCTGGACAGGTGAGACATCTCCAGAATCCGTTCGCCGGTGAGCACACTTTCAGCACGGGGTTTTATGTTCTCTGTCGTGCGATCCAGG
>QWOO01000026.1 GCA_003669615.1 Planctomycetota bacterium | reverse complement strand
GAGATGGCATCGCTGCAGGGGCTCGCGGTCGGACTGTCCTGTTTGCTGCTGACCGTGTTGCTGCGACACAGCCATGCACGAGTCAAACCGGCCTTCGTGGTGATCCTGCTGATCGTGCTGACGGCGGTCTGTTTGCGAATTCGCATGCTCACGTGGTATGCCCCGATTGTCGTTCTGACGATCATGCCGCATCTGGCCGATGTTCTGGGGCGGATGTCGAAGAGTCAGGCCTCGGCGCCACTGGCATCGCAAGGTCTGCGTCTTCGCGGCGAGTCATTCAGATACACGCTCTTTGCCGCACTCAGTGTTTGGGTTTGCTTTGCATTTTCACCCGCCAGTTGCTTTGTGCTGGGTGGAAAGCCACGCGATTTGACCCAGGTTTATAACTCGGAAACTCCCCGTAAAATCACGGAATACCTGCGGCAGCATCCGCCCGAAGGGCAAATCGTGAATCCGCAGTGGTGGGGTGATTGGCTGGCGTGGGACGGACCGCCCGGTCTGGCGGTGTTTATGACAACCAACGCAGTGCATGTCGTGCCCAGTCTGGTCTGGCGGGACTACATGGTGTTTGCGACCGGACAGTCAGGGCTTGAGCGGCGATTAGACCGTTACCGTGTCACGACCATAGTTGTCGACATCGTCCGGCAGGAGCAACTGGCTCTTCAGGTGCGGAAACTTTCGGGCTGGAAAATCGACTATGAAGATGAGTTGGGGTTCGTTGCCACTCGCAGCAGCACAGCCCCGGTCGCTGGTGAGGACGCAGTCTCTTCAACAGAAGACACATCGCATGAAAACCTGTCAAAGGAGAATTCTGACTAGTGTTTTCCCTGGCCCGTGGGGCCAGGCTCCTGGAACTGCTGGCCCTTTGGGCCTTCACACGACAACTTCGGATTTGGCCACTTCCATATGAATACCGACTCACACAATCAACCACAGCGTTCACGTCTGCTTGGCTTTTTTGTTTTTCAGATCGTCCTCCTCTGCGGCGGTGCCGCCTGGGCCGTTTGGCGTGTAGACCTGCATTACACTGAACGAGAGTTGCCGGTCCCGCTGCACGAACCGCTCAGGGTCGGTCCGCTGTATAACGAACCTGGCGTCGTGAGCGATGAACAATTGGTGCGCGTGTTAACGCGACTGAGACCTCGTTTGCGGGGGCCGCAGCCAAAAATCAACCTCGTCGATCACTCGCTGCGATTCTGGGGTATCGAAGCGGTATTCGCAGACCCGAAGTGTCTCTCTGGACTCGAAATGCTGGAACTCCTGCTGGATCATCGGCAATACTCGAAGGCATGGGGCGACAAGGCACTGCCGCTGCTGATCGAAAATCCGGACGGGATCCGTATTCGAACTCAGGAGGGCGATGCCACGGCGAGCCACATGGACCATACCCTCGCGACTCTGTCCGAAGTCGGCACACCACTGGATTACCCTGTGATCACGCCCGGTGGCGAAACGGAAATGAGGCACGCCCTCGAATGGTCGCTGAAGCACTTCAGTCTGAATCAGGTGGAGTACGAATGGTCGGCCCTGGCCTATGTCCTGTACATGCCTGATGCGAAGCGCTGGTTCAGCACCGAAGGCCAGGTGATTACGTTCGATCGGCTGGCTGACCGGATCATGCGCCAGAAACCGAATCAGGGAATCTGCTTTGGAAATCATCGCAATCATGCTCTGGTCATGATGCTCCGCGTTGACGATGAACATGACACGCTGAGTGACGCAGGTCGCCAGCGGATCATCGACTACCTGAAGGGCATCACGGCCATGTTTGTGGCCAGTCAGCATGCAGATGGCTACTGGGACCAGAACTGGCCCGGCGCGGACGGGGAGAACCTGCCAGGCATGGGCACCGACCCCATGGCAGACCGTATGCTGGCGACAGGCCATGTACTCGAATGGTGGGCACTGGCTCCCTCGGAATTGCATCCACCGAAAGAGGTGTATTTCAAAGCGGGTCAGTGGTTGTCAGGGGCCATTGAAGGCTTGAGCGAAAAAAAACTCGAATCCAGCTATGTCTTTCTGACCCACGCCGGCCGCGCCTTTGCTCTGTGGCGGGGAAAGTTTCCAGCGGAGATTGTCGAGCCTCTGGAGTATGTCGATCCGGCAACGCCATAGCGTCTGCATGCATGCAGCAGGACATGACCGCCGACAATCAACAACCCCAACTGGTCAGACCCAGGAAATCGCTGGCAGTGGACCCGGCGGTCCCTCCGCTCCACCGCCAGCACTCGCTACGAATACGAAAAACACTTATCCATGGTCCCACCCGATCGTCTTCCGCTCGGGGCCGTATTTGGTGTACAGGATCACCGGTCCCATAGGGAATTTGACCTGGCCTGCGCCGCTCAACACCACCGCGACGTCGAAGACACCGGAGACACCGGAGACAGGCACTCGCCCCTAATCCAGGTGGAAGGCGAGACGTGGGAAAACGCCGATCCCGCTCATGCCGATCGTGATTCACGATGCGTCTCAGAGGCCGTGATTGCAGTCCGCAGCGATCCCCCTGATCGCCCCGCCCATATCAGCAGCGCGATCGAGCCGATGAGCATGCCGCAAATCACTGAAAGCACGAGGATGTATTCCCTGGACATCGCTGAGGACGTCAGCCAGAGATCATCCACGCCATGCTGTGCGAACGCCTGCGCGGTCAGAACAATGTTTGATGTTGTCAGGGAAAGTGGATTTGGCAGCGTTTTCGAATAGATCCATTGAGGATAAACGGCAACGCCCAAAAACTGGACTCCTGCGCCCAACGTTGCTGCTGTCCAGAACAGCCGTCTCGCAAAGATATTCGAATGTGTGAACAGGACACGCCCTGATAGTGCCATCCATGGGGCAATCAATCCCAGCAGGAACCGTGGTCCCCAGCAAAGTCCGCCACCCCAGTCATACCACTGACTGTAGACCCCCAGATAGACCAGGGTGACCGTCAACATAAGAAAAAACTCTGCGCGTCTGGCTTTGCAAATCGAGCGGGCGAAGAAGATCGGCACAAGCATGATCGGAGCGAAAAGCAGCAGCCCCTTGCCAGGACTGACAAGCAGACCGCACAGGCCGGTCAGCGGATTTGTGCTGAAGCTTTCGCGCGGGTCGTGATGCCCAAAATCCAGCGGTGAGCCCCATTTAAGCCAGTTGACGGCCAGGATCAAAGCCGCGGCTGTTGCCGGGGTGATTGCAAACACTGCCACCGCACGAAGTCGGTCTTTCAGACGGGTATCGCCGACGAGCAGGAGAAACGTACCGAAACAGGCGACGACCGGCAGAAACGCGGACCGCGACAGCATTCCCAGTCCGCAGGCCACGCCAAGTTTCCATCCGGCACGCAGGCAAGGTCGCTCGCACCATTGCCGGGCGCGCAGCAGGCACAGCATCAGTACGGCGGATTCAAAGATCTGTGGAAAAATGGTCTTGGAGTACACGACGAGGGGAGTCGCCCAGCCAACGATCAATACCAACGTCAGCACGCGCCGTTGTGGGAGTCCTTCCAGGATGAGGAATTCCCAGCAGTACAACAGCGTGAAAGCTCCACACAGAGACCCCAGCAGTGTGGAGGTCAGGAACAGCGGCCAATTGCTTGTGTCCAATAACTCAATGCCGATGTTCGCTGGGCCGGAAGCCAGGGGAGGCGAACCCAGTCCAGCCGCTTTTTCCAGGATCACGCCCGTCACGAAGAAAGGTACGGTCGCCACTGTGGGCAGGATTTCACGCATGGAATAGAGTCGACCATCACGTCCCGGATGAACATTCTCGCCAGGCGGCACTGACAGCGTTCCGCGAGTCATGGCGACGGCCGAATTGAAGATTCCCCCTTCGTCAGAACTCATCAATGTCCCGCGACCGACCAGAGCAAACAGTGCCGTGAAAAACAGCAGAAGCGCGACACGATAGAATCGCGGCACTTCGGTAAGGTGATTTTGCTGCATAGCTGATTGCATTAGTCACGATGCTCAATGATTGGCCTGGGCGACCGCTACAGATTTCCACGTCGGCGCCGTCTTGATGCGACTACTGTGCCGGGGATGCATTAGAATACGGCGTAGGGTATTCATAGCCGGTTTCATACGGCCACTTGCCCGAAACTCGGCCCTGCGTTGGCGACAAGAAATACACATCACAGCGACTGGACACAAGGGTTTTGTTGCTTGTGCCGCTGCGCCAGCTGCAACTCGGTGATTGAGACGACATCAGACGTGAGTACCGTCTCTTTCGGTGAGCGCTGCTCGTATATATGTCAGCAAATGGTTATGTCAGCAAATGGTTACAGGTGTCATGGCGCGGAAAAAATTGGGGCTCCCGGATTCAGCTACCCGAGAGAATCCCGCATTTGACAGAATGGCACAGATACTGCTCCGGTAATCCAGAGATCTGTTTAAAGACGCGGATTCCGAAGCGTGCTACAGCTCCGTTTGGCCCGTTGTACACAACTGGATTTCGAGGTTTTCAAGAACTTTTGTCCCCCACACCATTCAACCCAGCCAAACTGGAAACGACGTCGAGTCGAACATCGACGTGTGCAAAAAACCTGATCGCATGCGTCTTGCTGGCACTTCTGGTTAGCGCGTGCTTTGTCGAGCTGTTAAGGAACCCCAACGATCTGCTGACGGGGAGACATGATGGCGGTAGAAATGACATCACAACGCAGTTCGTTGGATTTCGTGTTTTTCTTAACAAACCGATTTGCGAATTCGGACAATTTCCTTACTGGAATCCTTACAGCCTGACAGGGATTCCCTGGTCCAGTAATCCGCAGTCATCACTATACTACCCGGGGAACTGGTTATTCCTGCTGTTTGACGGCATCCCGCTCATCAGTTGGCTGCTGGTGGCACATCACTGGCTTGCTGGCGCCGGGATGTACTTTCTGTGTCGCCGCTATAGATTCGCGTGGCCGGCTGCGTTGTTTGGAGGAGCCGCGTTCGCTGCCACACCTTACCTGATCGCCCAGTCAGTCGAAGGCCACTACAACCAGGTCTGCATGGTCGCCTGGTTCCCCTGGGCGTTGCTGTGCTTCGAACGGCTCCGGTCCGGTCAGCGAGCGGCCGTGCCGCTGATGGCTTGCGTCATTTCCCTCTGTTTCTTCTGTGGACACGTTCAGGAAGTCTATTATCTAACTCTGGTTCTGACCGGGTTCCTCGTCGCGGATATGGCAGCCGGAATGCGGTCTCGGAATGGCACTTCGGCGGTGGAACGTCTCCGGGGCCAGTCGACGCAGGTGACTGATTCTTCGACAGTCTCTTTTGGCTCTCAGCAGCGGGTGGCGCCCGCGCGACTGCTTGTTCAATGGATTGGCGCGGGGGCTCTGACAATCGGTCTGGTCGCCATTGAATTAGTCCCGACCGGGATTTACACCACCCACGCGGTTCGATCGGCCGGGATCGGCGAGAAAGAGGCCAGCGAGATCAGCATTGGAGTCGCCAATTTGCGACAGCTCTGGGATCCGTTCGCTCTGGGCAACATGTCGTCTTACTCGGGCCCCGGTCGCTTTTATTGGGAGACCCTCCTTCATTTTGGAATCGTTGTTTCTGCGCTCGCCGTGATTGGAACGCTTTTCGGATGGCGACGGTATCCGGTGCTGCGAATGCTGACACTGTTCCTGATCGGAGCTGTATTTGCCTTTGGTGCGGATACACCATTTTTTCCGTGGTGCTACAACGTCATCCCTGGGATTTCGTTCTTCCGATCACCATCGCGTTCGATTTTCTTTTGCGCGCTGGCGATTTCGGTTCTATCGGCAGCGGGTGTCGATTGCCTGCTGTCTGTCGCAATGAAGTTCAATCGGTCTGAAAGCGTGCGATTCACAAGAATTTGCCATGCTTGCGCCGTGGCACTCACTGCGGTCAGTGCTGTGGAACTGGCCATCTTCTCGAACTCACTGCAGGCGACCATCTCGGGCGATTCGTTCCACCGCCAAAATGAAATTGCCGATTTTCTGGAAGAAAACGCGGCTGGCCGTCGCGTGTTCGCTCTGCAGGATCATCTCAGTGACTATGAAGCGTGGACGCGCGGCATCCAGAAGGTCCAGGGGTATGACCCTGTCCCGTTGAAGCGATATGGCCTGTTCACTGCTGCCATGGTCCAGCCT
>QWOO01000204.1 GCA_003669615.1 Planctomycetota bacterium | reverse complement strand
GCATCTGCCGCTATCCCAACCCGACGCGTCAGCGAGGGACTGTTGGTGAAAAAACGGCAACTTTATCGCTGACTGAAGTGTCGGGTTCTTCAAACCCATTAAATCAGCAGTCGCTTCTGAGGTGGGCATAGATGAGCATCGAATGTCGTTGCAAGCCTGACTGACCAAAATCGGAATCACTTGCCATTACGGTTTGTCGCGTGGGGCCGCCATTGCTGCGTTGGAGGCCGACTGCGATGACTTCCAGCACAGGGCTGCCGATGTTTAAGGTCGCCGTATTGCCTAAACTCCGCATCGTCTGCCGGTCAAGCTTGTGATCGGCAAAAAATGCCGAGCCTCTAACGCCCTAGATAACCTCCGTCGCCGAAAACAAGTATTTCTTTCGAATGCAGCAAAGTTTTGCTCAGAATCATCAGGAACACGTGTTGACTCATTCGACCGCCTGGAGATATCACTCGGCCTCTCAACCCGGATTCAATTCCTGAATCCAAACGAATCCTTTCAGTTCTGCCTCTCAAGGTTCCGGAGTTCTTCCGGCCCCGGATTTTTCCGGGTAACTGAGTGACACTTTGTTTCTGAACTTCCCGGTCAGTGCCTCACACTTTCCGAAGATGGACAGTTTCAAAATCACCCAGCCTGCCTCTCGTCGCTCTCCCCTCTGTCTCTCTCTCCCTCTGCTCTCAGATTGAGGAAATCATGAACGAGTTCCCAAACGGCGCTCATCATGAGCCGCATATTCTGCGGTTCCCCCAGCCAACGTCCGCTGTCCCTGCATCTCCACAGGCAGCCACACCTGAAACAACAGAAGCACCAAGCCGTACGGTTCTGGTGTTTTCTCCTCGCCCCGGAGCTCGTCAGCTGCTTGCTGACGATGTCCGTAAGCGAGGGATGCAGGTTTGTGAAACAGACAGTCCGGACGCGATGCTGTTTCACCTGAGCCGTCAGGAATTCAGCTGCTGCATAATTGATGACGCCGATACTGTCTCACGCATCCAGGAAGTCAACGCTGCGATCCGAAGCCACTCCAAAGCGGCTCAGGTCATCTGCATCGTTGGTGAAGATTCTCGATGGGGACGCGAAACTGTTCCGACCTTCGAATGCGAAGTGATGGAACGACCTTATTCAGCATCTCGTTTCGGCGCAGCTCTGCTGAACGCTCTGAAACGCGGTGAACTGATCCGCGAAAATGAAAAGCTGCGACGTCAGCTGCTCAACCGCAATCTGATGGATCTGGTTGGCAGCACGCCAGCTATGCAGTCTCTGCGAGAATCCATTCGCATTGCGGCTGATGATGATCGTACTGTTCTGGTTCGTGGTGAACCGGGCAGCGGAACGACTTTGATTGCCGAAGGCCTGCATCGCTGCAGTCGCCGGGCCGGCAAGCCGTTCCTTCGCATCGACTGCAGCCTGCATTCAGTGGAAACACTGGAGCATCAGCTGTTTGGTGATGCATCGGCCGAAGGTTTCCCTGGCTATCTGAAGATGGGTGATGGCGGTTCGATCCTGCTCGACAATGTCGACACGGTCGCTCTGCCATTCCAGAAACGACTGGCTCAGCTGCTGGAACAGCGAGCTGCTGCGGTTCTTCACGGAACGATGGATGGACCCAACATCCGGTTCATTGCGGCAACGCATTGCGACCTGAATCGACTGGCCATGGAAGGCCGGTTCCGTGATGATCTGCTGCAGCACCTGAGCGGGATTACTCTGCAGTCTCCACCACTGCGAGTTCGTACCAACGACATCCCGTTGCTGGTCGAACACTTCATCAGCCAGATCTCGCTGAAGGAAGGCCGTCCGCCACGCCAGGTCAGTGCCGAAGCCGTTCGAGTTCTCGAAGGCCATCCATGGCCGGGTAATGTTCGCGAGTTGCAGAACGTCGTTGAACGCTGCTGTACCGTGGACGTTACAGAAATGATCGGTCCTGAAGATCTGCGACCATGGCTGCAGAACGATTCGATCGAAGAAGGTGCCGAATGCGTCGGTATGACGCTGGCCGAAATGGAACGCAAGCTGATCGAATCCACGTTCGCTCGCTGCAACGGCAACCGTGAAAAGACGGCTCAGATTCTGCAGATTGGTCTGCGAACTCTGTCCGGTAAGCTCAGAGAATACGGTTACCCTCCACGAGGCGGCCCGGGTTCAAATATTAAGCGTACTGTTGTTCCTGCAGCGACATCAATCGTTGCGGAACAACGCCGAGCAGCGTAGTTCTACGCTGTCATGAAGTGACCTCCCTCCTCCCGAAAAGAGCGAGCTTTCCCCCGGAAGCTCGCTCTTTTTTTGTGATGGCCTGCAGAGAATTCGGTAGAGATTCGGGTGAGGGGACTGATATGATCCGGATTCAATCAGTGTCTGCCTGAATCCAGACGGACCCTTAGCCATTTTCGGAGGATGTTCATGAGCATCATCACCACCAACGAACCTGCGATTCTTGAACCGCCTCAGCAGACGTTAATGACTGTTGAAGAGTTCCTTGCGATCCCGGATGACGAAAATATTGAACGGGATCTCATCCGAGGTGTAGTGAAGGAACGGGTTATGACTCGCCGCAGCCGTCGACATGCTTTGACTGAAGCAAAGATTACCTACTTCCTGATGAACTGGGTACAAGTGGATCGTCATGGCGATGGAAAGGTTTACTCCGGCGAAGTCGGCTGTATCCTCCGGCATGCCCCTTCCTCAACGGTCGGTATCGATGTCGCCTATATCACCGCTGAACATGCGGCTCGTCAGACAGACGCAACGCGCCTGATTGAAGGCGCGCCGGCACTGGCTGTTCAGATTCTGTCGCCCAACGACACTCAGGAATCGATTGCTCAGAAGATTGATGAGTACCTCGCCTGCGGTGTGCAGCTTGTTTGGATCGCCGATCCTCATTTTCGGACGATCACCGTTCATCGTCCTTCGATGGCCCCGGAATTCTTCGCCGAAGGCCAAACGCTCTACGCCGAAAATGAGCTTCCCGGATTCAGTGTGCTCGTTCGGAATCTGTTTGAATAATCAACGAGCTCCAATCTGCCACTGTTTCACGGCTTCAATCGGCCAAACGAGCATCAGGACATTCAGCAACAGCGAATCTCGGATGGTGAGCAGCAGGCTGAACTCCGTCAGAAGAAAGAACACTTCCGAACGGCGAAACCCCATTCGGCGAGCCAGTATGTATCCGACGATACAGGCGATGAGGTCACCTGCCGAGTTGATGACGGAATCACCGAAGTAATCTTTCGAAATCGTGGCCGCTCGATAGCGTTCGATAATGATCGGGCAGTTCTCCAGAATTTCCCAGCCGGCTTCAAGAACGACGGCTATCAGGAAACGAGTTGTCTCCGGCACACTGCGAGGCAGCCAGTAAAGTATCCCGCACAAGACAACTCCGTGGAGCAGGTGCGTAAAAAAATACGGATCCACCAGATGCTGCGAATTGTGGGACGACCAGATGTCCCAGGACCAGGGTCGCCAGGAACCACAACTGCACCAGAGAGGCTGACCCATGAAATACAAAATCGCAGCAGTGATCAGAACGATTTCGGTCCCGATGCGCGTCGAGGTCTGGTGTGCAAAGATTTGCAAAGCCCGCCGCAGAGCTTTTTGAGCCAACAGAAACATAGTGACCTCAGTCGCAGGAAACGCCTCGTCGCCTGTCGCGTGCTGTTGAGCATGGGCGAGCGGACAGATTTTTGGCTGTCCGTTTGCGGCCTAAAGAAACCTCGAAATCGCTGGGATTTCGAGGCATTTTTGGCGTTCTTCGGTCGATCTGCCAGTTACTTCAGATTGTAAACCAGCAGCTTGTCCATATCGCGAAGGTAAAGCTTCCCGTCCGCAATGACAGGGTGAGCCCATGCCGGGCGATCGCTGCGGTCGGGCTGATCAAAGCGGCCCAGTTCTTTGTATTCCCCAGAATCCGCTGCCAGAAGAACAACGGGGCCCTGTTCGTTTCGGAACACGATTTTTTTGTCAGCATAGGCAACGGAACCTTTCATGCTGCGTTCGCGCCATGTCGGTTTTCCTGTCTTGAGCTCGACACAGGAAAGCATGTCGCCGTTGGATCCGTAAACGTAACCGTCAAGGAAAACCATTCCACCGTGATGGTTCTTCATGTCCTTCGTAAAGTATACCTGCTTTGCTTCAATGCTTTTTCCCTGAGCCTTCAGTTCGACAAGTTCAGCGCCCGTGCCGTAGTCAGACGAGCTGAAAACATAGTTGTCGACGACGAGAGGCGTTGCGCAGTTGGCCGTTCCGTTGGACGAAGCATTCTGGCCCCACAGCGGTTCTCCGTCACTGGCGCGAACCCCGCAGATGCCTTTCGAAGTGAAGATCACATACTGCTTCACTTTGCCGATTGTCGCTACCACGGGCGATGCATAAGACGCGGCGGGCTGTTCGGGGACCTGGCTTTTCCAGATCACTTTGCCAGTCATCGCATCCAGCGCGACGACCGTGGCATCCTTGCCTCCAGGCGAACAGATGACTTTTCCATCGTCAATGAGCACCGACTCACTGATGCCCCAGGTGATGTTGCCGCCGCCGAATTCTTTCAGAATGTTTCCCTGCCAGACAACCTTGCCACTCTCTGCGTCCAGGCAACTCAGGTCTCCGTTTCCGCCCAGCGAATAGACTTTACCGTCGATCACCGTCGGAGTTCCGCGAGGTCCGTTGCCCTGACCTTCCGTGTACTCGTCGCCGTTGCGAGTCTTCCAGACGATTTTTCCGGTGCTGCGATCGAGCGCAATGACCTGTTCGCCGCCGTCGACATTTCCCATTGTGTACATCAGATCGCCGACCAGCGAAACAGATGCGTAGCCTTCACCGATGCCGGAGATTGTCTGCAGAAGTTCCGGCCCGCCTTCCGGCCACTTGTCGGCCAGGCCGGTTTCCGGGGAAAGATTGTCACGGTTGGGACCGCGAAACTGATTCCAGTCGCCGGGCTCGATCTTTACCTGCCTTGAATTTTCGCTCGTTGTCGATTTCTTTCCTCGTACGGATCGACTTCCTGTTTGAGCTTCAGCCGGGGCCATCCCCGCACCAAGAAAACAACCTGCCAGCGTTAAACCTATCCATCGCTTCATCACCGACCTCGCGTTCAAAGGAATCAAATCTCCGTCCTGCCGTTCGCAGTGTACAGTTGCGACTATAGGAATTGTCCAGACAGTTCAGCACGTGTTTTCACGTTTGCAGCTGTTCTGCATCTGACGGCAGACGGCATTGATGGCGATCGAAATCTGCGGGTCAGACAAATTGCTCGAGGACTGGTCACCAACGGAAGTTACCCAATAGAAAAGCCCGGCAGAGGCCGGGCTTTTGCGAGGTCAAGTTTGGTATTTCGACGTCAACTACTGGGCGGTGGTTGTGGCCACAGCCTGCAAACCTTTGGGAATGGCGATGAACGACGTTGTCATCGTGCCATCTTCGGAATTCCAAAGGCGAATCTCGCCATCGTAACTTCCGGAAGCAATCAGTTTACGTCCCGTGTGAGCACTGAGCGTATAGACCCAGTCATTGTGTCCTGTCAATTTGCGGACTTCTGCTCCATCGGCCGCTTTGTTCTGATGGACCATTTTGTCTCCACTGGCGGACAGGATCATGTCGCCCGGTAGAATCTGAACGCGGAAGATATCGCCGCCGAAACCACCGATGGCACGGACTTCCTTCGCATCCGCTGCATTCCAGATTCGCAGATGCTTGTCGCCACCACCGCTAACAACCGTTTTGCTGTCCGCAAGAAACGCAGCTGAATATGTTGGTTCACCGTGACCAGGAAAAGTGATTACCGGATTGCCGGTCGCAGCGTCGAAAATCTTACAGGTCTTATCGCGGCTGCTGCTGACCAGTCGAGTTCCATCGGGAGACCAGTTGACGTCCATCACCCAGTCCGCGTGGTCTTCGATATGAGTGGTTTCTTCCCCGGTTGCAACGTCAACAACATAGATCGATCGGTCGGCACCGGCACAGGCCAGGTGCTGACCATTCGGGCTGAAGCTCAGGGCAAACATGGCATCACGAGAACGGACAAGAGTGCGAATCAGAGTGCCATCGGCTGCTGAGAACAGTTTCAACTCGCCCAGTTGTCCGGGTGTTCCGGCCGCGACGGCCAGACT
>QWOO01000314.1 GCA_003669615.1 Planctomycetota bacterium | reverse complement strand
CATGGGATCCGTTCCGTGATCTGGAGCGAGAAGTAGATCGACTTTTGCAGGGCGTCAATATGACCCTGCATGGAGTGCGTTTTGGACGTCGATTTCCTCAGATCAATCTGATGGAGAAGGATGACTGCTACGTACTTGTCGCGGAAATTCCGGGAGTTGACCTGAATCAGCTGGAAGTTACGACGGCCTCGGGTTATCTGACGATCAAAGGCAATCGGTTGCCGCCGGAGGAAGCTCGGGAAGATGCGTTCCGTCGACAGGAGCGTTTTCACGGTCCATGGCAGCGGACGATTCAGCTCCCAGACCGCGTCAATGAAGAGGGAATGAAGGCTGACTACACGGCCGGAATTTTGAAAGTCACGTTGCCGAAATCGCCGTCCACAGCGCCGCGTCAGATCAGGGTCAATGAAGGACCTTAATCCCTGGACCGGTAGCTTTGCCTGATTTCCTTTGAGTTGGACAGTCCTATGAGCGAATCTCGAGATTTAAGTCGTCCGGAAGAGCCACAGCCACAGGCGATGATCCCGGTTCCCGCTTCTGAGCCGGCCGGCACTCCTGAACCGCGTTTACTGTTCAATCCTCCGATTGATATCTACGAAACGCCGGAAGGACTCGTGCTTTACGCCGACCTCCCAGGAGTCACAGCGGAAGGTCTGGATCTTCAGGTGCAGGACAACCGGTTAACTCTGTTTGGTCGAATCCAGCGCACTGAAGAGGCGCCAGCCAACATGGTCCACCAGGAATATCAGGTGGGTGACTTCCTGAGATCCTTCATTCTGAGCGACGAGGTGGATCACGAGCAGATCCAGGCAAAGTTAACCAATGGTGTTTTGCGAGTCGATCTGCCGCGAGCCGCGCGAGCGAAGCCGAGGCGTATCGAAGTTTCGCCAGGCTAATCAAAGTTTCGTATAGCTAGTGGTCAGGTTGTTACACACTCCCTTCATTTTGGAAAATCGCTGAATGGTATCGCGTCGAGAAAAACTGGAAGGCATGCTGCAGACTTCTCCTGCAGATCCGATGCTGCGGTACATGCTGGCACTGGAACTGGAAAAGGAAGGCGAAGCTGAGCGGAGTCTGACCCTGCTGAACAGTCTTATGCAAGACGTCCCCGCCTATGTGCCCGCGTTTCTGATGGCCGGTCAAAAGCTGGCTCGCCTTGGCCGCGTTGAGGACGCTCGAGCCTGCTATTCCGCCGGCATCAAGGAAGCTCAACAGCAGAACAATAGCCACGCCGCTGGAGAAATGGCCGGCTTCCTCGCGTCACTAGAATAGCATCGTGCGGCTTTTAAAAGTCGCCTTTTGCTCAGCAAAAGAAGCGTATTCGCAACTTTCGTGGAGCGAAAGGCGACAATGATAAATCCACCGGCTCACAAATGTGCCCCATTTCCCGAATGACCTAACGGGCAGATTCGGGATTGTCGCGACTCAGGCGGAGGCAATACGCAGCAGTATTTTGCCAGTGTGCGATGAGTCCTCGGCAGCTTTCACGGCTTCACGGATTTGTTCAGGGGCAAACGAACTTGCCACTTCTGATCCAAGCACGCCTGTACTGATCAGCTGTGTCAGTTTTCTCACGAGACTGAGTTTAAACAGGAGGCCACGTTTGCTCATGAAGTTGCCAAGCCAGAAGCCTTCCACCTGGCTGCCCACCGTCATCAGCGTGCGCGGTGAGAAACTTAGCGGTTCATTGCTGAGTGTTCCATAGGCCAGCATGCGACCATTGATTCCCAGACTCTCAACGATGGCCGAGCCTGTGACTCCGCCGACGGCATCAATCGCATACTGAACTCCGGCCGAGCCTGTCACGCTATGAATCCGGCGGACAAGTTCCTGCGAATCCATGCGTTCATCAAACACTTCCACATGGTCCGCACCCAGGCCTCTCAGTTCTTCTGCGACTTCCGCGCGACGGACAATGTTCAGCGTCTTAAAACCCTGAAGCCGGCCCAGCCGGATAATCATGCGGCCCAGTGCGGACCCCGCGGCGGTCTGTACCAGCCATTCCTGTCGTGGCACGCGCAGAACTTCCTGCGTCATCACCCACGCGGTGGCCGGATTGACGAAGAAAGTCGCGGCCTGTTCTGTGGTCAGCTGACTGCTGACAGGGATGACCTGCGAAGCCGGAACCGTCACATACTCGGCCCAGTTACCGCCTCGCTTGTTCAGCACGGCGACCCGCTTGCCTTGAAACAGACGTCCCTTTAATCCGCCGCCGGAGCTTTCCACAATTCCCACACCTTCAAATCCCGGAGTCGCCGGACATTCGGCAGCGATAGTGTACTTTCCGCGGACGAACATCAGGTCGGAAGGATTGATCGGCGACTGCAGCATTCGCACGAGCACTTCCCCGTGGGCGGGGCGAGGTGTCTCGATGGATTCCAGAGTTAATACCTGCTCGGGCGAACCGGGCGATTGGAAACGAACAGCTTTCATCAAGTCGGACCCTGGTCGTAGAATAGTCGGCAATTCGAAGCAGCAGCTGTCAGCATCGATGATCCTCAACCCGGATGACGATGCTTTAGACGACAGCCTCGGAAATTTCAGCGGCAGATTGTCAGCGGCAGATTGTCAGACGCCGCGAGTCAGCTCAGGAATTGGACGTCCCGAGTTCAAGATCGGAACCGGCCGACCGGTGAAGTTTTGAATGGCCACGTTGGCATAGTCTATGTGCAGATGTTTGTAGATCGTAGCGAGGAAATCACCCGGCTCGACGCGACGATCAATCGGATCTTCCCCGCGAGCATCGGTGGCACCAATGACCTGCCCGGTGGCAATACCGCCGCCGGCAAACAGCATTGAATTGGCTCGCGGCCAGTGATCACGTCCCGGCTGCACCGTTCCCGCAGCTGCGCTGGCAACACCTCCACCACTGCTGGCTACATAACTGATACGGGGCGTACGACCAAATTCCCCGGCAACCACCACAAGAACTCGCTGATCCAGACCGCGTGCGCAGATGTCTTCGATCAATGCCGACACCGCCTGATCAAAGAACGGGGCACGATATTGATTGGCATCGAACACATGATGATTGACGGCATGATCATCCCAGTTGGCCACTCGCCCACACAACGGTCCGTCAAATTCTGTGGTGACGATTTCCACACCGGCTTCTACCAGTCGCCGAGCCATCAGGCACTGCTGTCCCCAGGCATTCATCCCGTAACGGTCGCGGATCTCCTGCGGCTCCTTCGACAAATCAAAGGCGGCACCCGCTTCGGGACTTGTGAGCAGCCCCAGTGCCTGACCTTCGAAACTGTTGATAGCACTCATGGTCCCGGCAACGTCGAGATCACTTCGCAACCGGTCGAAGCCGCTCTTGAGCGCCATTCGCTTTTGCAGCCGGTCCAGATTTTCCGGCGCCATGCCGATGTTCGGCACTTCGAATTTCGGATTGCTCAAATCCCCGACGACGGAAAACGGTCGGTATCCGGCACCCAGATAAGTCGGCCCGGCAATGGTGAAGTTGTCGTAGTTGTCGACCGGGTTTACGGCGATGTAATTGGGCAGACCGCCGATGGAATCTCGTCGCAGGTAACTGGCGATCGACATCCAGTCGGGCAAAACAGGAATCAGTTTGTCCTGCGGATCAGAGTCGCCGGCCAGCACTTGCAAAGACCCGGCCGGATGACCACCGCCAGTATGCGCAATGGAACGAAGGATCGAATACTTGTCCGCAATCTTTGACAGACGCGGCAACAACTCACAGATCTGAATGCCCGGTACGTTCGTATCGATCGGCGAAAATGGCCCTCGAAACTCGGACGGCGCGAGCGGCTTAGGGTCGAATGTTTCCAGATGACTGGCCCCGCCTCGCAGCCAGACAAGAATGACGGCTGTCTTCTCTTCTTTGCGAGCGACCGGAGAAGAAGTCGCTGCCTGAGCGCGCAGCATCAGCAGATCGGCCATGCTGAGCGAAGCAAATCCTCCAAGTCCTGCCTGAAGAATTGTACGTCTGGGTTGAGATCCCGGAATCATGAGCGTCTGGCTTTCCGAAGGGTTCTTTCGAGTGTCGTCATCCTCGTGACGAAACGCAGGTCGTGCGACTGTATTCGTGTCGCCGACCGAAATTCTACCACATCGCAGCGGTAGTCAGACATTTTCTTCCAGCCCAACCGCATCTTTGACCGCAGATTCAAGACGCTGCAGGTCAAAAGGTTTGGAGAGAACTGTGAACGGATGCTTCAGAGTACCCGCACCAGGCTGAACACTTTCCCCATATCCGGACATAAAAACAAAGCGAACTTCCGGATGCATACCGTGAATTTGTCGAGCCAGATTCCAGCCATTGCAGCCCGGCAACACAATATCCGTCACAATCACGTGAATCGACGGTCCGTGCGATTGCACCATCTGCAGGGCTTCCCGAGCATTCGTAGCCGACAAAACTTTGTAGCCCAGCTGCTTGAGTAACATCTTGCCAATTTTGAGCAACGAGGGTTCGTCTTCAACGAACAGAATGGTCTTCTTTTTCGGGGATGTATCCGTGTCAGGTCGAGGAGTGGTGTCGATCTCGGCCACGTTCACCCGCGGCAGATAAATTCGAATCGTCGTGCCAATCGTGGCGTCACTTTCAACGTCAATCGCCCCGCTGTTCTGCTGGACAATGCCGTACACCGTTGCCAGTCCCAGTCCCAGCCCCGGTCCGGGGCCCTGGCCGGGTGGCTTTGTCGTATTGAACGGTTCGAAAAGATGTTGCAAAGTCGTTTCGCTCATCCCGCGGCCGGTATCAGAAACCGTCAAAACCACATAGTAGCCCGGCTGAATCTCGGAGGAACGAAAACTCTGCGGGGAAGAAATCGCTTCGTTGCAAGTCGACAGCAGAATACGGCCGGCGTCCGTAATCGCGTCGCGAGCATTCATACACAGGTTCGCCAGAATCTGATCCAGCTGCACCGGGTCAATGCTTACCAACCAGACGTCTTCGCCCGGCATCCATTCCAGTTCGATGCGTTCGCCCACTGAACGTCGCAGCAGGTCGAGCATGCGCTTGATGGATTTATTGATGTCAATCTTCTGCGGCGCTGCGTTCTGGCGACGTGCAAAAGCGAGCAGTTGTTGAGTCAGGTCGGCCGAGCGTTGTCCGGCTGTCTGGATCGCCTTCAGATGATTCTTATGACGGGGCAACAGCGTTTCATCCAGCGACAACATTTCTGCGTGCCCAAGTATCACCGCCAGCATATTGTTGAAGTCGTGAGCGATCCCACCAGCCAGTCGTCCGACCGATTCCATCTTCTGTGATCTCGCAAACTGCGACTGCAGTCGTTCGCGTTCTTCATCGGCCCGACGTCGCTCGGTAACGTCCTTGATGGTGCCAAAGATGCGTGTCACCCTGGAATTTTCAACGGCCGCATGGCCCACAGCCCGCACCCAGCGAAAACGACCGAGCGCAGTGGTAAACGGCAGTTCCAGATCCCACGGAACACCTTCATTGGTGGCTCGCTTGACCGCTTCCCGTATGACCGGACGAGCTTCCGCGTCATAGAAGGCGATCGCCTTTTCGAAGTCGGGCACGTATCCAGGAGGCACCTCATGCATGCGAAAGGTTTGCGCCGACCAGCGGAGTGTGGCCGTGCCAAGGTCGTACTGCCATGCACCGACTTCCGCAACGCGGCCTGTTTCTTCAAGCCATTCTTCGGTCTCTCGCAGCGATCTTTCAATCTCTCGCCGCTGCACATCGCGGCGATAAGCGTCAATAAGCTGGCCGATGACCGTTCCCAACGGCTCCAGAAAGCTAATATCATTCGCGGAGTAACCCTGCGGACAATTGGCCAGTGCAATCAATCCGACCATCCGGTTGCCGCGCAGCAGCGGTATTCCCAGATAGTTACTTAACGCTGAATGCTCGTCAGGAAAATAACCGCCACGGCAGTCGGTTGAAGGGGAATTTGTAAGAACGCACTTTGCTGTGCTGAGCGCCTGCCCCAGAAGGGTCTGGAAATTTCGAAACTCCAGGCCTTTACTGGCACTGTCCTCATAGCGTTTGCGAGTCGGTTCGTCCCATGCAACATTTGTCATGGCCAGCGTTTGCAGCCACGGCAGGTTCTGTTCATCGAAAAGAACTTCTGCAATCATGCCGTAACCACTATCGGTGAGCGCCAAAAGTTTTTTCAGCAGCT
>QWOO01000133.1 GCA_003669615.1 Planctomycetota bacterium | reverse complement strand
GAGAAGGCGGTTGATTTGTGAACCGGCAGAATCAACCTTTCGGCGATTGAGCGTTCCTGCATACACTGCCAGTCTCCTCTCGCAGACGGCATTTTTCGCCAAACATCTCCTCGGCGATTTGTGTCAGATGCCAAACTCACTTCATGTGATCCGTCTCTCAACGATCTGAACACTGTGGCTCTCCACCGCGCCTGTTGAGATCGAAAACGGATTGCAGCATCCTCTCTCTGTGCTGCGCTGAACATCATGAAATCATCCACTTCCTGTTGGCTCTATGGCCTCGGACTTTACTGCGCCGTGATACTCCTTGCAGGGTGCGCACCGATGAATAGACCGGGCGCGTATCCTGGTGGTTATCCCGGCACATCGCCCGGAGCCTACCCGCCCATTTCCTATCTTCCGTATCCCGGTGGCGTTCCGTGGTACAACGTTGGCCATCCACGTTATCCGGGCCAACCTTCGCTTCCAGTTGTGCTGAATCCATCACCGTCTCCATCACCGTCTCCATCACCATCACCGTCTCCATCACCGTCTCCATCACCGTCTCCAGGAACTCAACCCGGCACACCGTTGCCCAATCCAAACCCGGGGACCACGCCGACGATCCCTGTCGGCTTGCCGGGATCGCAGACGCCTGGCGAAAAATACCTTGATTTCTGGAGTCCGTGGCCACTTCCTCCTCGCAAAAATTCTTCATCCGCGGCCGCGTTGCCGCCTGGTCGAAATGGCAATGGAGCCGCCGTGGGACGCAGAAGTGCAATGGCTCTGCAGAATCCTCAGCCTCACGATCAGTATCAAACGGTGTCTCATTCTGTTGAGCGTGACCTGGACCTCTTTAGCGATGCGAGTTCAGTTTCGGGGCACGATCTGAAGTATCACGGCGGCAGAACGATTCGCGATCTTCACTATGTTAATTTTTATGTCAGCGGCGACACGAAATGGTCGCGAACGGACATCGAACAAATTGACACTCGCCTCACAGCAGCCATGCGCGATACGCAACTTAATAATGTCCTGTTGCAGTACTTCGACAATCAGCCAATCAGAACCACTGCGCTGCCGTCTCATCCGCTGGTGGGATATACACCAAAGACCGTGACTCGCGGCGACATTCAGGCGATGATCGGCTGGCTGTATCATCAGGGATTTTTGAGTTCCTTTGACCTGCAGAATACAGTCTTCAATCTTCTTTTGCCTCCCGGTTCCGTGCTGACGGTCGATGATCGGGTCTCGTTTGACGTGAGCGATGAAGTGGCGGCCAGCGTGTCGCCTCGATCGAGCAACGGAGTGCCGTCGTTTGAAGAAGGGGACTCGTTAACAGGGCTGGCCGGGTATCACGGTTCGGTTGTTACGGCAAATAATGAACGAGTCTATTACACGGTCAGCGTCTACTCCCAGCGCGGCACCGGTGGGACAACGAACGGTATCCCGGCGTTTGCGGAACCATGGAAGAATGTGGTGGCGACGCTGTACCATCAGCTGGTCGAAAGTCGCACAAACCCTGATGTGGAAGAGGCGATGCGAAACGCGTCGGAGGAGAACGCCAAACAGTATCTCGGCTGGGTTTCTGACTCTGGCCTTGAGGTTGGTGATGGTCCGATTCGGTCGAACATTCCGCTGTCGTCGATCTTCCGAGAAGTTCCACTGACGAACGGAAGCGGCACGGTTCCAGTTCAACTGCTTTGGTCCAACGCGATTCACGGGCCAGAAGGCCCAATTTCTTCGCCCCACGCGTTGCCTTGAAGACGGGAGGGCGAAGCTCCTGTCGACCCGTATGTGCGAATTTCAAAGGCTCGGCAGGAGCCTTTCCCTCCCGGGAATCACGCTTCAATTCGATAACTCCTAGATCCGGTGCTGCACCCTATTGCTGCGGTCGCTCGTGTCGGGATGACGGCGGTTTGTCGAGTCGATACACTCCGGGGCGTGTACGGAGGCATCAAGTCCCTTTCCGAGGTTGCGTTTCCATGCGGAAGCTGGATCAGGCCGCCGGATGTTTGCTCAGAAAGCCATGCAGTGTCGAGGAATCTCGTTTCGATCGGGAACTATAAAGTTGGTGATGGACAGCCTTTGTTGTTCATCCTTGGCCCCTGTGTAATGGAATCCGAATCGCTGGTTTTAAGCATTGCGGATCGGCTGGCCGAGCTGCGAGATCGACTGCGGATTCAGATCGTGTTCAAATCCAGTTTCGACAAGGCGAATCGGACGAGCGTCGACAGTTATCGAGGCCCGGGAATGGACGAAGGGCTGCGGATGCTGGACCTGGTCCGTCAGAAAACCGGTCTGCCAACGACAACCGATATTCACGAGGCCGCTCAGGCAGTTCCCTGTGCACAGGTGTGTTCGATTCTTCAAATCCCGGCGTTTCTCGCTCGTCAGACTGATCTGATCGTGGCCGCCGCCGACGCCGCTGTCGCCAACAATATTTGCGTGAATGTGAAGAAACCGCAGTTTGTTGCCCCCGAAGATACGATTCACGCCGTAAAGAAATGCCGAGCCCGCGGGTTGAACAGCATTATGCTGTCCGAACGCGGCTCAACGTTTGGCTACGGACGTCTTGTCAACGACTTTCGATGTGTGCCCATTATGAAATCTTTTGGCGTGCCTGTGGTCTATGATGCCACGCACAGCGTTCAGCTGCCGGGCGGTGCAACCACCGGCGGACAGCGTGAAATGGTGCCGGTCCTGTCCCGGGCCGCAGTGGCAGTCGGCTGCGACGCTGTGTTTATGGAAACGCATCCGGATCCGGACAAAGCATTCAGCGACGGGCCGAATATGGTTGTACTTGATCAGCTGGAAACTCTGCTGAAGCAGTTAACGGTTCTGCGGGAAACGATTCTGTCTTTTGAATAGCGAATTCTGATCATTGTCCCGGATCGTCAGCATCAATTCAAAATGGTTCGATATTTCAGAGGTGTTCCTTGTTCTGCAACTCCTGTCCCCCCGGTCCTCTTGAACATGCATACGACTCGGCCAGCAAAATCCCGATGGCCATTTTCTTTGGCCTGACTGTCCTTGCGACGATCGGCCTGGCGGGCTGTTCGGATAAGCCCGTGGAAACCAAAGCCATTGATCCAGCCGCCAGTCAAGCGGCTTCGAAGGAAGAGTCGCGTCGGAAACTGGGTTCTGCCATTCAGCGAATCCAGCCTGAATCTATGGCTATTCAGTCACGCCGCGAACTCGTGGTGAATGGACTCAATTCGTGGCTCGCCACCAATGCCGAAGGCGATGTCGAAAAACTAAAAATCAGCGACGCCAACGGATCGCGACTCAGCCCTGCAGTGCTGCGAACGGCGAGTGCTGTGCGGTTCAGTGAGAACGATATTGTCTACATCCGCGATTGTCTGCTGCTGAAAAGTCTGACGGAATCGATCTGGAAGCAGACGGATTCGAGCAGTTCCAGCGGCCAGGCGACGGACCGCGATCGCATCGTAGCCACGTTCCGGCATCTGGTTCGAAACGTGTCCCTGCTGCGAACTGACGAAGATCGAGTTCCCGTGGGACTTTATGAAGCGTTGCTGACCGGACGAGGATCCGTCGAAGATCGAGTCTGGGCAATTGCCGAAGCACTGCGTCAGCGATCGGTCGACACGGTGGTTCTCAAGGCCGCGACGCCAGGCGATCCCATGTCGACCGACGTAGTTCTTGCCGCCGATATGCTTGTCGGCGTGATCTCGGGCAAGGAGATTTTGCTGTTTGATCCGCTGCGAGGCACGGCGGTTCCAAAGCCGGATGACAAGAATGCCATTGTGCTCGACCCGGCAGGTCTGGAGGCACTTGCGGGAATCGAACGCTGGACGGCAGCGACGCCGCTGGTCGTTTGTCATCCGTCCGCCTTCGCCCCGCGCATGCTGATACTGCAGGAACGACTGGACGCGTCCGATTCTGCCATCCTTTACGAAGAACTGGCCGGTGGCACGAGCGAAATCAGGCCATTGCTGGATCGCCTGAATGACGTCATCGGAACGACGTGGCCATCAGATTCTGTCAAAGTCTGGGATGTGCCCGAGCAGCGTATCGCCGCCGCGGCCGCTCTGACAGAGCAGCAGAAGCAACAATTTGCGTTGCTCATGCGACCGCTGGACAGTCCGTTCGAACGCGAATCCGTCAACGTTGGCAACCTGATTGATGATCCCAATGTGAATCAGGAAGAGCTGACGATGGATCAAAAAATGGCAATGAAAATGGCCGCCCTGGACAAGCTTCTGGAACGCAGCGATGACCTGTTCGGCAAGCCGTCTCGCCGCCTGCTGATCACTCGCGTGCAGCAGATCATGGGCAGCTTCGACGTCGGCATGATTCAGGACCTCCAGCAGATCCGAATTGCCAGTTTGCAGGAAAAAGTCGAACTGGAAATTCCGGTCGACGATAAGAAGGCGATGGTCGTTCCCTTCAAACTGCCTCAAGCCATTTTGGATGTTCAGCGCAATGCTGTGGGAGACACGCTGTACTGGACCTCGATGACTCAAATGTCACGCAACGATATGGGCGCTGCCGTCGCCACGTTGCGGAACTACCGCCGACAATACCCCGCAGAGAAATTGGTGTTCCCTTCTCTGACCTGCGAAGCCGAAGCGTTGTTGCAGCTGGGTGATTCCAAAACCGCGGCGTCAGCCTTGCAGGAAGCCAATGTGGCAGAAAATCCGGAACAGCTGCGAGCTCAGTGGATGCTGACTCGACTGACTCCCGCCGCTGCTGATCCCTCGACTCCGGAACCTGCTGCAACACCAGAGCCCACAACACCGGAGCCCACAACACCCGCTGAACCGGCGGCTCCGGCAGAGCCAGCGTCGCAGCCGGAACCTGCGGCGGAGCCGAAGCCGAGTGCCGAGTCGCCAAAGTAAGCGGAACTCGAGTGCCTTTTTGAGTTTGGAATGCGACCGGCCTCGCCAGTGTCGCTGGAGTAATGATGAAGATTGGGATTCTGGCCGACATTCATGACAACGTGGACAATCTGCGTTACGCCATTCGCTTCTTTAATGAAGCCCAGTGCAAAGCCGTGCTGCTTGCCGGCGACTTTGTGTCGCCGCTTGTTGTGCCGTGCATGCGCAAGCTGACGTGCCCGGTGATCGCCTGCTATGGTGATAACGACGGGAACATGGTCGGCATTGCGGGAGGCATGAAAATTGTCGGGACGCTCGGGCATCCCCCGATGTGCTGGAAGTCACCGGATGGGGTGAAGTTTCTGATGGCCCATCAACTGGACGATGTTCGCAACTGCATCGACGATGCTGATGTCGTCATCTTTGCACACACGCATCGTCCAAGTTCTGTGCGAGATCGAAATGGGCGGCTGTTTCTCAACCCGGGCGAGGTGGGCGGCTGGATGTTTCGCAAGCCTACGGTCGCGGTGTATGAAACCGAGACTGGTGAAGCGCACATCATCGACCTGCCTCCGATGCCGCCCGCAGTGCAGATCGACGGCTACTGATCGACCGCTGAACCAATCCCACAACGCCGCCCCGGAAAATTAAAGCTGAGCCCTTTTCCTGATCAAAACGAAAGCCGCGATGACGACGACCACAGTCAACACGCCGGGCATCGCGTGAGATGGATTCACCACATAGTGCATCAGGCCTTCTGTATGTTCCGGATGCCCGTGGCCTTCGTGAGCCAAAACTGACGAAGCGGAAAGAAGGACAGTGCAAACAGAAGCCACGCGAGAAACCATGACAATGACGCTCCGCAAAACCTGATAAGATATCCGCAGCCCTCATTGGCCCGATGGGGTACCTGTGGACATCGTGCCACAGATTCTCCGACTGCTGCGTTTCTGAATGCGGAGATTAGCACGCTCGCGGATGAGATGCCACGCCGGCTTCTGTTGAGCACCAATCCAGAGACATCATCCCGATTCCGTTACTCAATCCGGCCTGTCTCATCTGCCGTGTTTCTGCGTTGACCACAATACTGGTGCCTCATTACTGCTGCTATGGACGTGGCGCTGGCGGTGCACCGGGAGGCGCCGATCCAGGCGGCCCACCAGGCGGATTCATTAATTGAGGATTGTCCTTCAGGACCTGAACAAGACTGCCGGGCACATTCAAGACTGCCGTCACAAGGGTCTTGTCGGCGTTTGACGAAAGACTGCCAACAGCCTGCTGCAGGCTGGGCTGAACTTCCGGCGGTGCCTGTCCGAGCAGTATCGGGGCCATCTGCTTCGCCAT